>CAMWLV010000109.1 GCA_947175175.1 uncultured Lachnospiraceae bacterium | reverse complement strand
CATTTGCATTCAACTCTCAAAAGCAATAACAACACATTTTTTGACTAACACCTTTATAATAAAGAGAAGAACGAAGGAAAAGGGAGGCATCCTATGAAAGTTTTAATTGTCAGCTCCAGCCCAAGAAAAGAAGGCAATTCAGACGTGCTGTGTGACCGTTTTGCCAAAGGAGCATCCGAGGCCGGACACGAGGTGGAAAAAATTATGCTCCGTGATAAGAAAATATCTCCCTGCAATGCCTGTTATGCCTGTATGGAAACACATACCTGTGCCATAAAAGATGACATGGCGGACATATTCCCAAAGCTTCAAAATGCTAAGGTGATCCTGCTGGCTTCCCCGGTTTATTTTTATTCGGTCAGTGCGCAGATGAAAGCCCTGATCGACCGCTGTTTGGTAGACCATAAAAGCCTCGCCGGAAAGCAGTTTTACTTTATCATCACTGCTGCAGATCCCCAGCGCGAAGCCGCAGAAGGAACTCTGGAAGCCTTCCGAGGATTTATCCGGTGCCTTTCGGACGCACAGGAAAAGGGTATCATTTATGGAATGGGGACATGGGACAAAGGGGATGTTTACCGTCATCCGTCCTATGAGCAGTCTTATGAAATGGGAAAGAAGGTGTAGTTTATGCTGATTATTATTACAATGTAGTGCATACCGGCGGCGGGAAGGCGAAAGCCTCGGAGTGTATCAAGTGTGGCAAGTGTGAGAAAGCCTGTCCGCAGCATCTTCACATCCGTGAACTGCTGGCTGATGTGGCAAAAGAATTTGAAAATTGCTAAGCAGCGATTTTCATAAGCAAGTAAGCGGATTCCGAATGTACGCGGATAATTTAGTAAGGAGGAAAATAAAAATGGCAAAATTAGTAGTGTTTTATTCAAGGGCGGATGAGAATTATTTCAGTGGGAGCCGCTGTTACATTTCCATAGGCAATACGGAAAAAGTGGCAAATATGATCGCAGAAGCAACAGGAGCTGAACTGTTTAAAATTGAGCAGAAGGTTCCTTACGCTGCGGATTACGACACCTGCATCGCACAGGCGAAAAAAGACCTGCAGGCAAAGGCAAGACCGGAGCTGGTTTCCATGCCGGATAGTCTGGATGATTATGATGAAATTTATCTGGGTTATCCAAACTATTGGGGCGATATGCCAATGGCGGTATATACTTTTTTGGAGAATTTCGACTGGAACGGCAAGGTTATCCATCCATTCTGCACACATGAGGGCAGCGGTTTAAGCGGAACGGAGAACAGAATCCGGAATGCCTGCAAGGGCGCGACAGTAACAAGTGGTCTTGCAATCCAAGGTGGTTCTGTGGATCATGCCAGATCCAATGTTGAAAGATGGGTTTCAGTTAAAAGGTAAAGGAGACAGATCCGGAGTTTATTGAACGGTTCGACAATTTTGCTTTTGATGAAGTGATCAATCAGGATAACCTGGACGGCAAGACACGGTTTATGGCGATCCTTGACACACTGCTTGGATGTCAGGGGACAGATGAATTTCGTTTTTGATGTTACCCCCGTGGAGATCAAGGAGATTGTCTATCAGGCAGTCGCATATCTGGGAATCGGGCGTGTATTCCCATTTTTAAAGATCACCAATGCGGTGTTTGAAGAAAAGGGTATCAGCCTGCCGCTCCCGCCACAGTCAACCACAACCACACAAAACCGCAGGGAGGCCGGAACGCAGGCACAGGTGGATATCTTTGGGGAAGGGATGCGGGATTTCTGGAAATCTGGATCGGAGGAGAGCCGCCATATCAATTTATGACTAGCGGATAACTGCTTCGGCGATTACTATATCCGTACTGGTCTGGACTATAAACAGAGGGAAATGATCACCTTCTGTTTTCTGGCGGCGCAGGGCGGCTGTGAGCCGCAGCTTACCAGCCATGCGGCAGCAAATATGAGGATTGTAAATGACAAGGCATTTTTGATCAAGATCATATCCCAATGCCTGCCTTTTATCGGATATCCGCGAAGCCTGAATGCACTGCGCTGCGTAAATAACGCGGCAGATAAAATGGAGAAAACGCGAGAATGAAATAAATTGTCACTTATTTTGGAAAGTAATGAATATGGAAAGCGAAAGGAGAATGATCTGAAATGAAGGATGTAATGATCTTAACCGGAGCGGGCCAGATTGGCATGGCGATTGCACGCCGGATGGGCTATGGTATGAAAATTGTAATCGGTGATAAAAAGCCGGAAAATGCACAGGCGATTGCAGAGATTATGAATAATGCTGGGTTCGATGCAGAGGCTATGGAAATGGATCTGTCTTTCCGTGAGTCTATTTTGAACCTGATTGCAAAAGCTAGGGAATACGGTGAGATTTCCATGCTGGTCAATGCGGCAGGCGTTTCGCCCAGCCAGGCGCCAATTGAAGCAATCTTAAAGGTTGACTTATATGGTACGGCCGTTTTACTGGAAGAAGTCGGAAAAATGATTAAGAAGGGTGGCGTTGGTGTAACTATTTCGAGCCAGTCCGGACATCGGATGCCTGCACTTTCTGCTGAGGCGGATGAGCAGCTTGCCTGTACGCCGACAGAAAAATTGTTAGATTTGGAGATCTTAAAGCCTGAAAATATCAAGGATACTTTACATGCATATCAGATGGCGAAACGGTGCAATGAGAAGCGTGTCATGGCAGAAGCGGTTAAGTGGGGCGAGAAGGGCGCGCGCATCAATTCCATTTCTCCGGGAATCATTGTTACCCCTCTTGCCATTGATGAATTTAACGGGCCCCGTGGCGATTTTTATAAAAATATGTTTGCAAAATGCCCTGCCGGGAGACCGGGAACAGCGGATGAAGTGGCGAATGTGGCTGAACTTTTGATGAGTGATAAAGGGGCATTTATTACAGGGGCAGACTTCCTGATTGATGGGGGAGCAACAGCATCTTATTTTTACGGCCCCTTAAGACCGGAAACTAATTAAATGGACAGCATCTGCATAGACAGTTGTTTTTCTGTCCATGGGCACCGGAAATGCGGATGCGGGACTGGAGTGGAGTTGCAGCAAATTCCATGTATCACGCAACAAAATTTGGAATTGAAGGATTTTGTGAGGCGCTGGCACAGGAAGTTGCCCAGTTTAACATAGGTGTGACAATGGTGGAACCGGGCGGGGCCAGGACAGAGTTCCGCTTTGGAAGCGCAAAGATGGCAAAGCTGATGCCGGAGTATGAGTCCTGCCATGGATTTCTGAATATGCTGGATGCGTCTAAAGGGCTGGCACCGGGTGACCCGGTAAGGATGGCGGCGCGGATTATTGAAAGTGTCGATAAGGAACCAACACCGCTTCGTATGGTGCTTGGCTCGCAGACACTTTCGGCTACGCTCACAAGGCTGAAAGATCGTGTGGTGGATTACGAAACACAGACTGAGTTAGCTGCATCAACGGATTATCCGGCAGGAGAATAGGACGGTTCAGAGAGGATGTATATGTAAATGGAAAGAAAGTATTCCACAAAAAGAATATTTTCTGTCATGCTTTCCCTTGTTTTGCTGATTGGGGTGACAGCGTGTGGAAACAACAGCGGACAGTCAGGAGGTGGGCAGGATACCATAGGGCAGATAGAAGGTAGTTCCGAAAAGGATAGTACTGCGAACCTGGCCAGTGAACTTGTGGCGGAGGAACCGAGGGTGGGAGCGGAAACAGAAGCCCCTGAAAATACCGCAGATGGTGTGGGAACAGCCTGTGCGGAAGAAGAAACAGAAAGTAATATATTGATTGCCTATTTTTCACGAGTAGGGAATATGGATTTTGACGTAGATATTGATGCAATTATCTCTGCCAGTGTCAATATGGATGGGAGTAATGTTTCCGGTAACGCACAATTGCTCGCAGAAATGGTTCAGGAGATGACAGGCGGGAATCTGTTCTTTATTGAGACTGTGGAGAAGTATCCTGCAGAATACCGTGGGACAACCGATCAGGCAAAAACGGAGCAGAATGATGATGCGCGTCCGGAGCTTTCGTCCCATGTGGGAAATATGGATGCATATGATACGGTCATCCTGATTTACCCGAACTGGTGGGGAACGCTTCCGCAGCCGGTATTTACTTTCTTAGAGGAGTATGATTTTTCAGGGAAAACCATACTGCCCCTTTGTACCCATGAAGGGAGCCGTTTGGGACGGAGCGAAGGTGATATTGCATCCATTTGTCCGGATGCACAGCTTTTGGATGGGCTTTCCGTGAGGGGGTCTGACGCAGGAAGTGCACAGACAGAAGTAGAAGAATGGATCAACAGTTCCAGAATTTTGGAGTAAGGAGGAAAAGCTATGTCAGCCAAAAGAAATATCAGGAGGGCAACAGACATTGCCACCTGCATCTTGGACTCCATTGGAATACGGTTCTCGGAATGGTTCGGAGAGTTATGCATATTACAGAAGATTTATTGTTGAGAACGTGGCTGCTGCGTATAGCGGCGGCTTTTGTTGCAGTCTACGGGACGTATGCCTTTCTTGTAAGGGGATTTACAGAGTATATGTTCTTAAAAACTCAGTTTGTATTCTACGATTTTGGGGAACCCCTGCCCTCATTTTTCATTATGCAAGGATGCAGGATACCCTGCTAGTAGAGCAGGTTGCAGCCATGTGTCCGTTTGAGCGGACATATACGAGGAATACGGGAAATGAATATTATACAAAATTACCGGTTCAGGCAAGACAGGATGGGAGTGAACTGATATCGCACCTTACAAAATTGCATACCTTGGGGAATTTGAAGAGGATGTATCACAACTTTTGCAGAATGAAAAAGGCATGCTTCTGATCTGGTGCGAAGATGTAACAGAATAAAACGAAAACAGCCCATGTGTAGCGGATAAAGAAAGGGATGGTGAATTTTGGACGATAAAGAACTGCTTACACAGTGTTACCACACAATATATCGAGGGATGATTGAAAAAGATATGGAACTGTTAGGAGAATCCCTAGATGAATCTTTTGTATTGCTCCATATGACAGGGATGCGGCAGACAAAGAGCCAGTATATGGACTATATTGCAAACGGTATGTTAAATTATTATTTTGAAAAGACAGAGCATATGGAGATGGTTGTGAGTGGAGAACAGGCAGAGCTTGTAGGACAAAGCAGGGTAAATGCGGCGGTATTTGGTGGTGGCAAGCATGTGTGGAACCTGCAGTTATCCATGAAGGCAGTCAAAAGAAATGGAAAGTGGTATATGACAGAGGCGGTAGCGTCAACATATTAAAGGAGGATCTGAAATGAAAAAAAGAGTATTAGGAAAAGATCTGGAAGTATCAGCAGTAAGCCTTGGCTGTATGGGGTTCACCCATGCCTATGGCCCGGCAATGGATGAAAAAGAGGCGGTAAAAGTAATTGAGCAGGCAGTAGATATGGGATATCTCTATTTTGATACGGCAGAATGCTATACGGGAAACCGGGATGACGGTTCGATTGCCTATAATGAGGATCTGGTAGGGGAGGCGCTGAAGCCCTATCGTAAAAATGTCGTGATCGCCAGCAAATTTGGCGTACATCATAGCCCGCAGGGACTGGTAACGGATTTGCGTCCGGAAACCATCCGCAAAGCTGTGGATGGCAGCTTAAAGCGCCTACAGACTGACTATATCGATCTGTACTATCAGCACCGGATCGATCCGAAAGTTCCTGCGGAGGAAGTGGCAGGTGTTATGACGGAGCTGATGAAGGAGGGAAAGATCCTGCACTGGGGCATTTCGGAAACAGATGAGGTGTATCTGAGAAAAGCCCATGCCGTATGTCCTGTTACCTGCATCCAGAACCGCTATTCCATGATGGCACGTTGGTATGAGTCACTGTTTCCGGTATTGGAGGAACTACAGGTAGGCTATGTGGCGTTCAGTCCCTTAGCAAATGGCATTCTTTCCGATACATTTGGAAAAGGCATTAAATTTGCAGAGGGAGATTACCGTAATTTCATGCCCCAGTATAAAGATGAATCAATGGACGCCAATCAGGAGTTAATGGAATATATCCGCTCTCTGTCGGCAGAAAAGAAGGCGACACCGGCACAGATTTCCCTTGCATGGATGATCAATAAGAAACCTTATATCGTGCCAATCCCTGGTTCCAGAAAGGCAGAACGTGTCCGGGAAAATGCAGGGGCGGCCGATATCGAACTGACAGCGCAGGAAGTGGAGGAGATTGATGAGAAACTGAATCATATAGAAATCTCTGGCGTGTTTGGCGGTTCTGCGGTAAAAAAATAGGATGTCCATGCCAGTATAGCATAGCGCGTGGATGATGCAGGACAGCCCTTTCCGTTTTGTTCGTTGTGACACTGAACCTTGGCATTATCGGAATCACTCTGGCAATGGTATGTGACTGGGCAGTAAAAGCAGTGCTGATACTATTGAGATGGAAAAGCGGCAAATGGAAGAATTTCAAAGTAATATGATAGGAGGAAACAAAATGGAAAAGTATTTTGGAGAATCAACACCAAAACTGGGGTTTGGCCTGATGAGGCTGCCAAAGAAAGGCATGGGGAAAATAGACATAGAGCAGACCAAGAAAATGGTGGATCTGTTCATGGATGCTGGATTGAATTATTTTGATACGGCTTATGTGTATGACAATGGAGATTCGGAACGTGCTGCAAAGGCGGCGCTGGTAGACAGGTATCCCCGGGATAGTTTTACACTGGCATCAAAGCTTTGTGCTTGGATGGGTGCACATAATGAAAAAACGGCAAAGCAACAGTTTTATACCAGTCTGGAGCGTACAGGAGCAGAGTATTTTGACTATTACCTGCTCCATGCCCTGCAGGCAGGCAACTATAAGAAGTATGATGAATATCATATCTGGGATTTTGTGAAGGAACAGAAGGAAAAAGGGCTGATTAAGCACTGGGGTTTTTCTTTCCATGCCGGCCCCGACATTTTGGATGAAATTCTGACAAAACATCCCGATGCAGAGTTTGTCCAGCTGCAGCTTAACTATGCAGACTGGGAAAACCCGGACGTGACCGCAAGGGCAAACTATGAGGTTGCAAGAAAGCACGGAAAATCTATTATAGTTATGGAGCCGGTCAAAGGTGGTGCGCTGGCAAATCCGCCGAAGGCGGTTCAGGACATTTTCCGCACAGCCAGTCCAAACGCATCTTTTGCATCCTGGGCGATTCGTTATGCGGCTTCTCTAGAAGGGATTATCACAGTGTTGTCAGGTATGTCTAACATGGCACAGATGGAAGATAATCTGTCCTACATGAAGCAATTCAGACCGTTAGATATTGAAGAACAGACAGCCATTCGGAAAGCACAGGAAGCAATCAATGGCATAAAATCCATCCCTTGCACGGGCTGTCATTACTGCACTGCCGGTTGCCCGAAGCAGATTCCGATTCCGGAGATTTTTGAGGCGAGGAATAAGCAGTTGGTGTGGGGACAGTTGGAAGAAGGAAAAGCCGGATATGCAGATGCCATTGCATGCGGGGGAGCAGCATCTGACTGTATTGCCTGTGGGCAGTGTGAAAGTGCATGTCCCCAGCAGATTTCTGTCATTGACAGGTTGAAGGACTGTGCAACGGTATTTGGAAAATGAGTGTCTAGATAGAGTACTAAAAGCATTTATCGAAAATTGTGAATAAGTATGAGCCGGATTACTGGAACAATGCCTTTAATCTACCTTGATTTGCTTTACTGCAGACTAAATGAAGAAAAAACGTATTATGGCTCTTTTATTAACAGGATTTATGACCTTTTCCATGCTGGCTGGTTTTGAAAGCCGTCCGGTCAGGGCAGCGGAAGATGCCGGATTGGCTTCGGAACAGACAGAACCTGCGCCTCTGGATCTGCTGATGATTGTCAGGCAGGGAATATTTTCCTCAGGAGGCAGTGTGACGGCTCCGGTGGAAGGTTTTTATGATCCGACAATGAACTGGATTGATGCGACGCGTGCAGGCAATACGGCGCATGTGGACCATGCGAATGTATCTTACCAGATTCCTGTCAATGACAATGGGAACTCTATTGTTTATCTGCATGGATATGGTCAGTCGCGTATGGGGTGGATGACAACTCCGGATGGACGGGAGGGATGGTCTGATCTGTTTCTTAAAAAAGGTTATCCGGCATTTCTTGTAGACCAGTCAAGACGCGGCGAATCAGGTGCGGCCGTGCTGATGTCAACTAACGGTTTTCTTGATGCATGTAGTCAGGATTCCAAGGCATACAAACCAGGCGACCAGGCATGGTATACACATTTTAGGATCGGGTGTACTGCTCCAGAGCGGTATGAAGGTTCTCAGTTCCCAGAGGGTGAAGAGGTACAGAACCAGTTTTTCCGCCAGATGACGCCAAATACAGGAGACTTTGACCAGGAGGTAGATGCGGAAGCGCTCAGTGCAATGATGGAAGATGTCTATGAGATGACAGAAAATAAATCCATATATATAACACATTCTCAGGGTGGTGCAGTAGGATGGGATGTATCCATGGATCATGTCTCTGGCATAGTAGTAGTTGAGCCAGGCGGAACACCATGGATTGGCTCCAGTCAGTATCAGAAGCTGTTGGAGGCTAAGGTTCCTATAATTATTCTCTTTGGGGATTATATTGATAACAGACCGGAAGATATCATGTCCACAGGTTTTTGGAAATCGGTGCGTGACGGTGCGGTTGGATTTGCAGAGAGCTACAATGTTGCTGGCGGTGATTGTACAGTGATTAATCTGCCGGATTTAGGTGTTACTGGAAATAGTCATTTTATGTTCCAGGAATTGAATAATGATCTGCTTGCAGATTATATAGCAGCATGGCTTGAGAGCAGAGGTCTGGATTAAAATGGCAGGAGATACAGACCGGAAAGGAATGGATATCAAACCCATTATTTGGCAAAAAGGAGGTCTGAGTTCATGAAATGTATGATTAAGTTTGGGGTTGTGATTTCTATGTTGGCACTTCTGACCGGCTGCGGAGATTCAGGAAGCACACCAGAAACATCAAGGCAGAACAGCAGTGTACAGCAGAGTGAAGCAATGTCCCTGAAATCTGATGAAGCAGTTTTTGGGGAAGCTAATGCCGGTGAGGAATCAGATGCTGGAACGAAACCAGCTGCTGATGGGGAGGTTTCCATCGTTTACTTTACCAGCGATATTTCTTGGAGGGCATGGTTGCCATTTATGAGGCTCTTGGCTGGGAGCCTGCAGGAAAAGTTGCGGTAAAGCTTTCCACCGGTGAGCCGCCTGCCAGCAATTATCTTCGGCCGGAACTGATCAAGGATCTGATAGAACTGGTTGACGGAACCATCGTGGAATGCAATACTGCATACGGTGGTTCCTAGGCGCAAACGGCGATGCATTATCAGGTGGCAGAAGACCATAGATTCACCGCCATTGCAGATTTCCAGATTCTTGATGAGGATGGTTCCATGAGCCTTCCCGTGGAGGGTGGCAGCCAGCTTACTGAAAATCTGGTGGCAGCAGCTTTTGGTGATTATGATTCTTATCTGGTGCTTTCCCATTTTAAGGGGCATGCCATGGCAGGTTTCGGCGGGGCCATTAAGAATATCTCCATCGGATTGGGGAGCCAGGAGGGGAAATGCCTGATCTATACCGGAGGAGCGAGTAGAACCAGCCCATGGGGCGGGGATCAGACTGCCTTTACGGAGTCTATGGCGGAAGCAGGGAAATCCGTTTCTGACTACTTGGGAAATGGGGAGCGCATTGTTTATATCAACGTGCTGAATAATATATCCATTGATTGTGATTGCAACGGGAAAGCCTTTAAGTGCGATGTGGCGGGCAATCAAAATTGATTCTTGAAAATTTTTATGATATGTATTAGATTTTGAGAATCATAAACATATAGTCTTAAGTATAAAGGTGATTGGTATGGCAATGAATTACGATAAACTTTGGAAATTATTGATTGATAAAAAATTGATTAAGAAAGTTTTACGAGAAATGGCTGGTCTCTCGACAAATGTTATTGCCAAAATGGGTAAAGGTGGAGATGCGTCTACAGAGGTTTTATGTAAGATTTGTACAGTATTAAATTGTGGATTAGAAGACATTGTTGAGATAGTACCTGACAATACAATTAGTGTTGATGTGCAAAAGTAATATAAAAGGATAATTGATATGGCGATAAGAATACCGTGGGATGAACACGAAGAGGCAATTTTATTGGATGCATGTTTAGCAGTTATTGGTAACAAGACTTCTCGAGCAGATGCTATTTTAAAAGTGTCAAATACTTTGAGAGAAAAAGCTGTTAGAAACGGAATTGTAATTGATTCCATATATTGTAACGAAAATGGAATATCCATGCAAATTAGATAGAACTATTACTGATGATGCAAGTTTGGTTTCTGTTATGATGGTTAATAATGAGATTGGCACCATTCAACCAATTAAAAAATTGTGTGAAATTACGCATGAACATGGGGGGATATTCCATACTGATGCAGTACAGGGGGTTGGTCATATTGGTATTGATGTAAAAAATTTAAACGTAGACATGTTATCCTGCTCAGCACATAAGTTTTATGGACCTAAAGGGATTGGATTTCTCTATATAAAAAAGGTATTGCGATGCTTCCTTATATGGAAGGAGGAGCTCAAGAATTTGGTATGCGTGCAGGAACAGAAAATATTGCATCGGCTATATGTAACGGGAGTGGATTTTATCCGAAATGGTGCAGAACCATATGCTCCAGGTAATCTTAGCTTGTCTTTTAAAGGGGTTGAAGGAGAACTGCTTTTACATCGGTTGGATTTGATGGGGATCATGGTATCAACTGGATCTGCCTGTGATAGCAAAAATACACAAATTTCTCACGTTTTAAAAGCAATTGAAGCAGATGAAAAATATGCTTTAGGTACGATTCGCATTTCTCTTGGACGAGATAATACAAATGATGAAGCTGTAAAAATTGCAGAAGCCTTAATTAGTATTCTGAAAAAAATGGATTAAGTTAGGTAGATGACCTTTAGATTAGGAATAGCATTATTGTTAAGATGATTTAAATAATAAGGTGAAAATTATGAGTGAATTAATGCGGCTTGATAAAGAATACAGAAGTTGGATATAGGAACTCAGAAATAGGTATAAAACAAGTCAAATCAAAGCTTCTATTCGTGTGAATAACGAGATGCTGATATATTATTGGTCTGTAGGAAAGGATATTACAGAAAGGCGTGCTGACAGTAAATGGGGAAATAAATTTTTTCAAAATATGAGTATGGATATGGTTGACATGATTCCTAATGCGAAAGGATTTTCTCCAACAAATTTACGTTATATGATGCGTTTTTACGGTCTCTTTAAGGATATTGCAATTGTTCCCCAAGTTGAGGAACGATTTGAAATGGCAACAAATAAAGTTTTCATGATTCCGTGGGGACATATTAAATTGTTGATAGATAAGTGTCATGATAATCAGGAAAAATTTAATTTTTATGTTGACAAGGTGATTGAAAATAATTGGTCGAGAGCTGTTTTGCTTAACTTTTTAGATACGGATTTATATGAGCGTCAGGGAAAGGCAATTACTAATTTCAAATACACATTACCGAAAGAAACAGGTGATTTGGCACAAGAAATAACAAAAGACCCATATAATTTTGATTTTGTGGCAATTTGCCAGGGATATAATGAAAAAGAGTTAAAGGATGCACTAATGGACAATGTGCAGAACTTTTTGATGGAACTTGGAACAGGATTTGCATTTGTAGGAAGAGAATACCGGTTACAGGTAGGAAACACAGAACAGTATGTAGAAATGTTGTTATACAGCATAAAGCGTTATTGTTATGTAGTTGTTGAAGTAAAGGTTGTAGAATTTGAACCAGGATTCATTTCGCAGACAGCTACATATGTGTCTGCAGTAAACCATACTCTTAAGTGTGAGGGGGATACGCAAACAATAGGTCTTCTTATCTGTAAAACCAAAGATAATATATTGGCAAAATATGCAGTTGAAACATCCACTGAACCAATAGGAATATCTGAATATGAATTAAATGCATTAATGCCCAAAGTTTTTAAAGGCACATTACCTACAATAGAAGAATTGGAGCAAGGATTGAGCGAGGATACTGTAAATTAATAAAGTATTTCTGACAAGAAGTATGGCAAATCCGGAAAAGGAAAATCAAGACCTGAAGATTTTTTTAGTTCCTGCCTGACAGAAGAATATCCGATTTGGCGGGGCATTGCAGCATGGCCGGTGGACAGATTCATTGCAGACAATGATTTTACAGGAAAGATGGTGATCCCTTTCTGCACTTCATCTTCCTCCGGGCTGGGAGAAAGCGGCGAACTGCTGGAAGAGGCGGCAGGAACAGGAGAATGGCTTACAGGAGAATGGTTCCGCTCTGGCGCTTTTGAAGAAACTGTCTGGGAATGGGTAGAAAGTCTTTCGTTAGAATAGGGGATATCCATGAAAAGAAAGCTGGCTCTCACACTGGCTGTTTCTATAACAGCTCTTTTACCCGCCTGCCATAGTGTATCATGATCAGGTAAGGATAATACATACAACATTCTGCTAATCCTTTTCTTATGAAGACCACATACAGGAACTGACAAAAGAGGTATGGGTTTATCTGCCATATGGGTATTCGGAAGAACAGAAATATAATGTTTTCTATCTGAACCATGGTGGTTGGAGCAATGAAACAACAATTATGGGAACAGATGAGGAGCCACATTCTTTTAAGTATGTGATCGCCCATGAGATCCAGGATTATGATGAGGCATTCCGTACAATCTTAAATGACTGCCGGAAACTTGTCATCCCATTTTCAAATACGGCGGTTCTGTATCTTCGGACTTATAAAAAACACCGGACAAAATGAAATATGTGATGATTACGCCGGGCGGGACGGTGCAGTATGATGTGCCGATCATGAAAGTGCAGACTTACTCACTTGATGATATTTTTGAAAAACATCTGCTGATGCTGATACCGTTTTACATTTTTACACATGAGAAAAGTTTTCCAGAGTATAATAGCAATGAGCAGAAATTGGAAGAACTAAAAGCAGAGTATCAGGTTATTTTGGAAAGGCTTGATGAACTGGAACAACAGGAATTCATCGGAGCGTTTGACAAGAGGACGATCATAGAGCTTTCTGGTGACGTGATTAAAGAAATCGCACAGAAATATGTAAATGTGCAGAAATGTGTAGGTGTTATGATGAGTGGAGCATTAATTGAAACAGAAGCAAGAACCATTTTAAATCAGGGAATAAAGCAGGGAAAGAGTTTGGGATCAATTGAAACGAAAGAAAAAACAGCACTCATAATGCTGCAGGATGGTGAATTATCAATTGATAAGATTGCGAAATATTCAGGTCTTGAAGTTGCAGAAGTGGAACGGCTTGCAGGTATTCAGACAATGTAAGGCAGGATAAGAATTCAATATTAATGCAAAAACAGGGAAATAACTGATTTTTAGATTGTTTCTCTGTTTTTTGCATCAAAGATTTACATTTTACTGTCCACCTTTTTTTGAATATGTCTATACAGTTCCATTGATTAGCTTGAATATTTCCTAAAGTTTACCGTTGGAACTTTGGTTTTATCCGGCTAACCGTATATAATTATACTGATAGATTTTAGAGAAAAAGAGAATAAAATGTTAGAGTATATTTCTGCCCCAGAAGCAGCGAAGAAATGGGGCATTTCAGAAAGACGGGTACATAAGTTATGCAAAGAAAACCATATACCCAGCGTGACAAAATTCAGCTGTATATGGCTGATACCAAAGAACGCGGTAAAGCCAATTGATAAACGTAAAAGATGAAGTTAAAACGAGAGGTATATTTATGGGAACATGGAATCCTTGGCGTGGTTGTCATAGATACAGTACAGGCTGTAAATATTGCTATATACATAAAGGGGATTATAAAAAAGGAATTGATACAAACATTGTTACGAAAACAGAAAAATTTTACGCCCCTATTGAAAAAACAAAAAATGGAGCTTATAAAATGAAATCCGGTCAAACGGTTTATGTGTGCTTTTCATCAGATTTCTTAATAGAGGACGCTGATCAGTGGCGTACTGAATGTTGGGAAATGATACGGGAACGCTCCGACTTACATTTTCTTTTTCTAACAAAGCGGATTGAAAGATTTTTGGATTGTATTCCGCACGATTGGAAAGATGGGTACGAAAATGTTACGGTTGGCTGCACGATTGAAAATCAAGAAAACGCAGATTACCGCTTGGGCATTTTTTCCAAACTACCCATTAAACACAAAAATATCATTTGCCAGCCGTTGATTGAAAACATCACACTCTCTGCATATTTACACGATATAGAATTAGTTGTTGTTGGCGGGGAGTCTGACAAAAATGCAAGACCACTTAACTATGACTGGGTATTGCAGATACGGCAACAATGTATTTCCCATAACGTACATTTTGAGTTTCGGCAGTGTGGGACACATTTTATCAAGGACGGAAAAAGCTACGCGTTATCTACCCGTGACCTATGCAGTCAAGCGAGAAAAGCAAATATCAATTATTGAATAGCTACCTCTCTTTTTTGTGCAAAGATAGAGAGGAAAATTTAAGGATAAGCCTTATAATGATAAAGACAAATTTATGTCGCAAAGCATAATATGTGCAGATAAAGAGGTATCTCATGGAATGGGTTGAAAGATTGTTACAATTCACACCCCAATGTCATTAAGTTAAGCGGACAGCTTGATTTGATGGCCGGGGTCTAACCAAAATATTAAAAAATTTCATAAAATCTCAAAAAAGGGGTTGACAAACAGCCCAAAATGTGCGGCCGCTTTCGTTACTGATTGGTTCTTAGAGGTAACGAAAGCGGCCCTTGGTTTTGAAGTATTTTGCATTTTCAAGCCAAGGAGGTACATTATTTATGTTTCATGAAAAAATCAAATCCCTTTTTTCCAGCGCTGTGCACACTGTTTCATCCATCATTTCAGAATACACCACCAATCCCGGCTCTGACCTGACCCGAAACAGGAAGCTCCCGGCAGAAAATCTTATTACATTCCTTGTATCACAGGGGGCTTCCAGTTCAAAAAACGAGCTGCTTG
>CAMWLV010000108.1 GCA_947175175.1 uncultured Lachnospiraceae bacterium | reverse complement strand
TATATTTGCAATATATGTTTGTGGTTTCTTTCTATTATCGCAATTTCCTATATAACAAAAAAATCCGTTACGGAAATAGCCTTAGAGACCGGCTATCTCCATACCGGAAATTTGAGTGAACAGTTTAAACAACAGACGGGCATGACACCGCTGCAGTATCGGAAGTCGAATATTTACACTCCAAATCTTCCATAATGTGTATCAGATCACGAATAGTACCCTTTTCCTTAATCGTGCTTCGCAGGTGTTCCATGACCTCATAATAATTTACCTTGTCTGGCACCAAACCGTCCAGCACTCCCGGATACTGTTCCTGCAGATTGTCCAACAGGCATTTTACAAGCTGCTTGTTCAGTATCCTGGCATAATTTTCCCTGCACAATCGTACTACCTCATTGATAATGGAACAATATGTCTGCAACTCTGTCTCTGACTGCTTTTTTTCATACGTTTCCTGTAATAGTACCTGATCATAGGATAAAATGCGGACTTCGTTCTCCGCCAGCTCTTCCATATCCATGATCCTGATGATCGGCAATAACATTCCCGTCTCGGCGGCAAGTTTCCTGCGACTCTGATTCACATAGTCCGTTTTTAAGCCCTCTGCAATACAGGAAACCAAGCCGAATCCCACTTCTATGCGCAATGGCTCCGCTATCAGGTTTTGTTTGATTTTGCTCTCTTCCAGCGTGTCTCTATTCTCGCTGATCGGCATTGCTTCCATACCCAAAAGGGCATCTGCATGCACCCTTAACAGCTCGCAGATACTGGAAACCAGTGTAATATCGGGAAGGCTGGTTCCCCTCTCCCACTTGCTCACTGCCTGCGGCGTCACGCCAAGCCGTGATGCAAATTCCTCCTGTGTCATGTTCTGATTTTTACGAAACCTGCTGATGTTTTCACCAATTTGCTGTAACATTTTAAATCCCCCTTTACTATTTGATAGTTCTATCATATTACATCACCCCTGTGTTGTAAAACAACTGTTGGTTTGGGAGGGATTCAACTGCCAAGGCATCCATGTGTACCTAAACGCGCTTAACACTATACTGTTACAATACATTGTTCATTGTAATATGGAATTAATTCATCATGTGTAAGAAAAAGCATATTCTCTAATTTAGCCTGGGCTAAAAGCAGTCGGTCAAAGGGATCACGATGTTCTCTTGGAGCATTATCTGCGTATTTTAATGTTTCAACCATATAAGCATGTTCAAAACGGGCTTCCAACGATAAATATCCTGCTAATCTACACAATTCTTCAAAACGTTGTGCTGAAAAAGTCATGTTTGTTTTATGAAGTGCATGTTTAATTGCAATTTCCCATACATTTGCAAAGCTATAATAAATATTGTTGTCTTCATTCAACAGGATTTCTCTTGCCTTTGCAGACAATTTCAAATCATCCTTTATCGCCCAAATCAAAATATGTGTATCTGCTAAATAATTCATGTTGTATCATCCTCAAACAAATCTGCAATCTCATCATTCCACTTATCAAAATCTTCGGGATCCTCAATAATTCCTTTTCCTATTCCTATTCTTCTCGAAATATCAACCATGTTTATATCATGTTCTGCATCAGCTTTTCTTGTCAAATATACTGGATTCATATTATTTATTACCTGATTGATAAAAGCAGCACCTTCATCTGACATATTAATAATACGAGAACATACCTGCTGTTGAACTGTCATCATGTCACATCCTTTCACTTTACATTTTACAATCATATTCAAATCGAAATACAGTTCTCTTGTACATCGTACCACAAGGCACCTTTAAATTCTACTGTCTCCCCTCGGATTCCCGCAAATATTTTTTTCAGAGCATTTTATCTATATACTCGATATATCCTTTCCGCCTCACTTCGTCCTTATGACCACGATACCAAAGATAGGACTCTTTCAATCCTTCTTCGAATGGAATCGTAGTTTCGATCAGTTCCCTTTGTCTGGAAACGTCAAGCTGGTATTCGTAGTCCGAAAAGCTGAAGTATTCTCTCTGGTTTATGTCCTGATATACTTCTACATACTCAGCTGTACGTCCTGCTGCGCGATAGCACTGTTCCACCCAATCACGAACGGAGATACTTTGCTCATTTCCTACGTTAAAAATATGGTTCGCCGGATGCTTGTCCAATATGGCTTCCATGCATCTGCACAAATCCCTGACATGTAAAAACTGCAGTTTCATATCTCCCTTTCTCGGCAAATAGAATTTGCGTTTCTGGTCTGCACACTCAAACACAAACGCCTCTCTGTAGACGTTGTTCATCGGTCCATACAGATATGGCGGACGAAGCATATATGCATCGGGAACTCTTTTCTGCAGCTCCCTTTCCGCATCGATTTTGTTAGTACCATAAGCGCCCCAGTACTTATTGCTGCCAGTCTGCTGGCTTTCTGTAAATGGCTGCGGCAATGTCTCTGGATAGACTGCACTGGAACTGATCAGCACATAATCCTCAAAATTTCCCAACGCATCCAACAAATAGGAAATATCGTCCCCTGTGTATGCAGTGACATCCAACACCGTGTCAAATGCATATTGTTTTAGCACATCACCCAGATTATGCCTGTCTGCTTCTATCAATATTGTTCCATCTGGCTGAGCATAATGATTCCGGTTCAATACATAAACCTCATCGCCCTTACCTGCAAAATATTCTGCAACATATCTGCTCACAAATACTGTTCCGCCTGTAACTAATATTTTTCTCATATCCAAACTTGCTCCTTCAACCACTTTGCGACTCCATCGTTTTCGTTACTATCAATGATTCCAGTCGCGACTGCCTTCAATTCCTCCACCGCATTTTCTACTGCGTAACTTTCGTCAGATATCTCAAACATGGGAATATCGTTGACCGGATCGCCGAAAGAGATTACCTTATCGCAGTTCCAAATCTTCTTTAATTTCTCAATTGCATGTGCCTTGGTCGCCCCGGCCGGCATAATCTCACAAAAATATTCTGGTCGGTATAATTCCTGCTGAATCGTACAGCGATATCGCTCATCTATTGAAAAAATATCATAGATTGGCTGCAGCTCATCCTTCTCGCCAATGCAAGTAAAGTAAAAGATTTCGCCCTGATATAATTCCTCCTGATTCCCCACAGAACGAAGTCGCCTGTCACCTTTCCGCAGGCCAAGATACCGCTTGCTGCCATCATTTTCCCACTCTGGAATCCATGAAACCTTTTCGATGCCCTGAATATAAGCATACACCAGGGGACTGATATTGTGTCTACTGAGGACATCTGCCACATAGTTCATTTCTTCCTTGCAAAATCTTTCCTGTGACAAGATTTTACCGGTCTCAGGCTGAAAAATGAACACACCATTATATGCGATAACTGGTATCTTTGTTGACAATCCCTCCGTCACCACTGAAGCAGATACCAGAGACCTTGCGGTCGCGTAAGTGAACAACATCCCTTTTTCCACAAAGTCGTTGATAATATCAATACTTATTTGATTAATACGATCATTCTTGTTTAATAAAGTGCCGTCTAAATCCGTTACATATAATGTTTTTTCCATCAGAGTCCCCCATTCCGCCACAGATCCAGCTTTCTTTCATACAAAATCCTGTCTACATTCCACGTACCCCTATAAGCACAAAATACTCCACGATCATTCTCTGGACTGCCTCCGGATACATTAACAGCTGATATGCAAATCCACCCTGGCTGACTTTATCGATCGTTTTTATCCCCAGCTTCAGTCCCTGTTGCGTCTGTACTTTCGTGTAGCCCTCCTGTCTCTGTTCCTCAGCGGTCAATCCCGCTGTCACAAGGTAGTCCCAGATTGCAGCAATTGTAACTTTTTTCACATTTTCAGCACTGCAGATGAGATTCAGCTGCTCCCTAATCTCACTTATGTAATAGTATTCAGCGTATTGAAACCGCTCTGCATCCTCCCGACTGATGTAAAAAGCTTCTTTTCGTCCCTTTTTCACAATGGGTGCAGATTCTGCCCCCTCGTCCATCTGTGCACCGAAAACCGCATTGGGATTTTCAGCAAGAAACACTGCAATCTCTCGAAGAAAACGCTCCCCATATTTCCGATACTTATTTTCACCGACACCAGATACTGCAAGCATTTCCATCTGATTCTTAGGCACCTTGGCACACATGTCGATCAGCGTCTTGTCGCTGAAAATAATATAAGGCGGCATTGCCTCTTCCTTTGCAATGACCAGACGCAGCTGGCGGAGCCTGTCAAACAAGTTATATCCCGCACCCGTGAGCGAATCTGTCTTTTTCTCTTTCGCCCTGTTTGCCGCCTTCTCCCGCTCCTGCGCTTTTCTGATGATCACATGCGTATCTTCCTCTTTTAACCTGCGGATATCTCCCATCTGAAGCACGCTGTACTCCCCGCCTGTCTGGACAATATAACCTTCCGCCAGCATCTGATCGATCAACACGCGGATATCAGTCTCGCTCCACTGTCCTAAGGATCCATAAGATTTATAGGTGTTAGCGCCAATCTCCTTTAGCCGGGCACGGTTTGCACCAAGTAATGTTCCAATCACGATATTCAGTCCGTATCTGCCTTTCGTCTCAGCAATACAGTTAATGACCCATTTTGCCTCAGGCGTCATATCCTGCTCATAATATTCCCGATGGCAGTTTCCACAGTTATCGCAGGGGGCAGCTGTTTTCTCCCCAAAATATTCCAGTATATAATTTCTAAGACATGTAGTGGCTTTGCAGTACCCTTCCATGACCTGGAGCCGGTGAATATCCCTCTGCTTAACCAGTTCAATGTCATCCATATCCATTCCATCAAACTCTTTCTTTTCCAGAAGGAATTTATTGATCATTACGTCCTGCGCGGAAAAAAGAAGAATACACTGGGCATTATCACCGTCGCGTCCCGCGCGTCCTGCCTCCTGATAATAGTTCTCCATGCTCTGCGGCATATTATAGTGCAGTACATACCTTACATTGGACTTGTCAATCCCCATGCCAAACGCATTGGTCGCAATGACGATCTGCACCCTGTCATAGATAAAATCGTCCTGGTTTTTCTTCCTTGTCTCATTGTCAATTCCCGCGTGATAACGTGTCACCGAAACACCGCTTCGCGACAGCTTCTCATACAGGTTGTCCACATTTTTCCGCGTTGCACAATATACAATTCCACTCTCGTCTGGGTGTTTCTGAATATAATCAAGGACAAAATCATCCTTGCGCTTTCCCGCAATATGCTCCACACTGTAATACAAATTTTCCCTGTCAAAGCCTGTGACAACAACCCGGGGATTTTGCAGTTTCAGGATACATTCGATGTCTGTTTTGACCTCCCTGGTGGCAGTTGCCGTGAACGCACTCACAATCGGTCTGTCCGGCAGACTGTCTATGAATGCAACAATTTTCAGATAACTGGGGCGGAAATCCTGCCCCCATTGTGATATACAGTGGGCTTCGTCAACTGTGACCATTGAGATCTTTGCGTTCTGTGCAAACTGCATAAACCCTGCACTTTCTAGCCGTTCGGGCGCCACATATATGATCTTATATCTCCCTTCCGCAGCAAAACGCATCGCTTTTGCAATCTGCGTTTCTGTCAGTGATGAATTGATAAATGCAGCATGGACTCCCACTTCATTTAGTGCCTTTACCTGATCCTGCATGAGGGAAATCAGTGGCGAGACCACAATTGTAATACCCGGCAGCATCAATGATGGCACCTGATAACAGATTGATTTGCCCGCACCTGTCGGCATAATTGCCAGTGCATCTTCCCCGGACAGAATGGATTGCACGATATCCTCCTGTCCATTTCGAAATGAATCATAACCAAAGTATGTTTTCAGTATTTCCGCAGCGTTCACTTTTATCCCCCCTGCATGCTCCGACACGCATACCAATCAATAGTTTGAGCGACCTTCCTTCAAACTTTCTCTTTCCAACGACTTGTATATCGAGCCTATATGAGAAATTCATACTGTCACCTCTTTCTCCGGAATCGTCTCCATCATCATAAACAACTCCGCATCTAACGCTTTTGTCTCAACAGGAACTGCGTACTGAACCACAGCACAACGATTACGCAATCCATGTGGTCCTGTTTCCTGATCTGGTCTGCCACCCATCATAAGCATTGTAGTTCCACCATTCTTCGGTTCTGGAATACGATCCAGATCCGTGGTGGCAAAAAATTGAGCACTGAGATTTTCTCTGGTGCACTCATACTCCACAATAAAATATCCCATTCCCCTTGGGCATTCTGCCTCGATTGATGTTAAAGCCATCTTTTTCATTTCCTTAAATTCTTCTCTTGTAACATGCTGCAGTGCTCTCTCCTGATACTGCACATCGTCAAACCGCCTCTGTTCCTCAATAAGAGGCTCCATCATACGCACCTGATTCATATAACAAATCACTTCTTCCCCGCCCTCTTCCAAGGAAAAGCACAGCTGATTTGTCTTCCCTTGCTCTAAACGCACAGACTTTTGTATGATGTAGGATTTGTGTGTCGTCCCCACAGTCACTTGCTCGACCTCTCCTGTCAACACAGGAAGCCTTTCACAAACATCTGTTAGGCGCAGTGACACAAGTCCCATCCGATTCCATTCCAGACGATAAAAAGGGGAATCTTCCGATAAGCTCCATCCCTTTTCCATCATCTGCTGAAAAAAGAAATATGCTTCCACAAACTCCAACTGCGCCAGATTCCCGCCTGATCCACCTTGAAAATTAAATGTATCTTCGCCGATTTTAATCTTGTTGAGATGCAATGCATTCCCCTCATGTCTGCCTGCAGAATCCAGCATGGATTCCCTCTTTGTCTGCTCTGGCTTCCATACAGGATATTCCTCCAGTGATGGCTGCTGCTCCAATATATATAGAAATGTCCCTTCCTTTTTCCGCCCCATACCAACAATGTGAATCTGCTCGCCATCTATGGAGATATCCTTTCCTATAATACTTACTTCCTCAAAGCAAGATGCTTCTATATATGATTGAAATATGTCATAATTCATCTCTTGAAATCCCTCAAATTTTCCTCTTTTTTTTTCAAATTGATATCTTTATCCCTGCATTTTTCATCACAAACATATCAGATGCTGTCTGTAAACAGTGTCATTCTATAAATCGGCTATCCTTTCATCGCAAACGCATCAAATGTTACCTGCCTATAAACAGTATCATTTTGTATATCGGCTATAAAGTCGTTCAAATCAACTGCATCCCGAATCACATATGCCCCTTTTTGTTTCTCAATCCATCGGTTTCCAGAGGAATACCGCATGAGCTGACTGTCGATACAAGCCAACCGTTTCCCCTGCCTGATGGCATACCGGACAGTATGCATCGTACCACTGTCACACTCCGCCTCGACCACGATCACTCCGTCACTGATTCCGCTCTGTAGACGGTCTCTCTCTACATACTGGTATCTGCGTATTGGTGTATGGACTGGATACTCACTGAGCAGACAACCTCCATTAGATAGCAGTTGATCTGCAAGCGCAGTATTGGAATGCGGCACAATCTGCTCCAGCCCGCAGGGCATGACTGCCACACAGGTTCCGCCTGCTACCAGCGCCCCTCTTAATGCATGTGTATCACAGCCCAGAGCCAGTCCGTTTACCACATTGATTTCTCTCCTGCCCAGCTCATAGCCTATTCGGAATGCTGCTTCCATGCCCTGCCCTGACACATGTCTGCTGCCAATCACTGCAATATTTCGATTCTGATTAATAATGTCAATATTTCCCCTATAGTATAGTTCAAATGGCGGTTTTGATATTGATAACAGTCGTTCTGGATAATTGCTATCAAATATTTCCGTCCGCCCCATCTCATATTGCTGCATCATCCACATCACATCTCCAACCACTATATGAAAATTTATCACAAATGCAGATATAACACAACCCAAAACATCTACCTGATATGATTACACCACTTCAAAATATGGTCAAATCTGATCTGCAGCTTTCCCTCATAAATATTAAGCGAAACCGGCCGCGTCAAGTCGTGAATCTGTGCATAGATATCTCCCTCAAAGAAAAATACAAGCAGCTGCTTCTTATAAGGATCAAGTATCCAGTACTCCCGCACTCCGGCATTTTCATATTTCACAAGCTTTTTAAAATAATCTTTGCGCTTTGTCGACGGCGAGATCACTTCCAGCACAAAATCCGGCGCTCCAAACACTCTCCCTTTCAGTATTTTTTCATTATTGCAGAGTATCAGGACATCTGGCTGTACCATCGTCTTATCATCACAGTCAAGCTGTACGTCGATTGGAGAGATTCCCACCTCACATGCACAATTGTTATCCATAATATAGTTTGCAATCTGTCTGTATATCTCCCCCGCGATTTTCTGGTGGTCAAATATCGGTGCACCCATATCATAGAATACCCCGTCAATCAGCTCCACCCTGATATCATCTGGCAGGGCAAAATAGTCCTCAATCGTATATTCTCCCTGCTTCTTTACCTGTGAGCCTCCATAGGAAAAAGCGGCACTGTCATTCAGCACCATACTGTCATCTCGGTCCTTTAATGCCTGCTCCAACGCCTGCAGCGTGGCATACCGCGGGTGCTCTGTCTCCCCCGAAAAAATCTTCTGTACAGTCCCCAGCGGCACTCCCGATAGCTCAGAAAGCTGTGCATAACTATATCCCTTCTGCAATTTCCTCTGTTTCATTTCCTCCACAGTCATGGTCAGACCTCCCCAACATTTTTATACAATACCAAAATAAATGTTAATTATATTATATCCATTTCATTCCGTTTGTCAACCGTTTTATTTCCAAATTTCCATTAAGCAATCTTTTTTGTTCCATTTTCACTTAAAAATCATGAAGTTTCATATTGCCACTCTAAGGAACTGTTCGGAAACAGCAAAAGACTTCCAAGGAATCCCCCAGAAGTCTTGAAAATACACTTTACCAGTTTGCAATCTGCATTGTCCTGTCCATCCGCCTGTCACGGTGCACGTTGTCGGAAAGCAGCGAAACCGGTCCTGCGATCCGCTCTCTTGCCACATACAGGGTACTGTCCGCCCTGGCGCTCATAGACCATTTCACCAGCGTCATATGTCCCTGCTCAATCTCGATACAGGTGATACAGCGAGGGTGAACACAGCTGCCCGTATTATAATAGTAAGCTGGTTCCTCCGGCATAACAGGACGATGCGTGTGACCGGTGATCAAAATGTGTTTGTTTTCAGAGGCCCAATCATTCAACCTCGTTTCGCATTTGTTTTTTACATGATAGTTTTTCGCAGCACTGGTCGGATCCAGTACTCCCAGATTTTCCAGAGGACTCCAGACATATCTGACAAGAAAACACGCAACCCTCCAGAACGTTGAATTCAACAGACTCGCCTGATGCCCGTGCGTGAGATACAGTGCTCGCTGCGGCATATTTGCCGGACACAATATGATTCCCTCATAAAAAGGAAACGGAAGTGACAGGGACTTTCTCTTTTTGATCACATCATGATTTCCATAGATCAGGTAAATCCTGTTTTCCCTGTGCAGCTGCAGAAACATCTCAAAGACATCATCATGCACCTCAAGAATTGTTTTCATGCTGCGGTTTTCCCAAAGTTCATCTCCATCACCAAGCTCAATGTAGGTAAATCCTCTCTGGTAATAGCACTTTAACGCTGCAGAATACAGATGCTGGTTTTTCAAAAAATTGTCAGAAGAGGTTCCAACCCCCCTGTGACAGTCGCTCATCAAAACATACCGGGAACGGTACGTAAGAGGCAGGATCAGAGCATTTTTAAAAGCACGCTCCAACCGGGACGAAACACTCATAGCAGCCCTTTCCTACAGCATCTTTTCTGGCAGCAGCGGCTGTTGCGATGACAGCGTTTGTGAAACCGGTGCATTCTGAGAAGATTTCGGAAAGCTGCCGGCAGCAGGTAATACAGACACAAAACCCTGTCGACGGTACTCTCAAAAGGCTTCGTGAGCCATAGATACAATCTGCAGGAAGTCTTGTTTTTCCACTGGGAAAGACGACGCCAAAACCGTGTGCACAGCCTGTAATGCATCTTTTCTGTGGAGGCAAAGCTAACTGTCACACAAAATCCGTTGACCGCAAAATCCTGTTCCGTATATCCTGCATTGCGCAATCCGTTGATAAAAGCGCACTGCATTCTTCGATCTGAGAATCTTACTGCAGCTTTCATGTTCAGCTCCGACGGCCATACGAAACGCCCTGTGAAAAAGGCTGTCAGCCACCAGTGGAACTGTGAGACTTGAACACAACTGCCATCTTTACCACAAAGCACAAAAGAACAATTCAATAATTCTTCATCGGACGCTGCTGCAAACAGGGTTGTTTTGTACTCCTTCTCAGAGACAATCCTGTCTGCATGATAAATGCCGATCTCAGCACCCGCATTAATGCCATACTGTCCTTTCCAGAACTCGATCAGCCATGTCCTGCCGTCATAGTCAAAGTATACTGGCAGCGAATCGAAAACCATCCCGAAACGCGGAGCCATATAGTCATAAAACCAGGTATACCCCGCCTCTCTCTGCCATGCATCCAACGTGCTGGAAAAGAAACCGCATTGTTCGTGAAAACAATACCCAAACGGTTTGACAAGCTCCCCCACCTTGCAGCATTTCTGACCTGTGTCCATACTCTGAATCCTGCAGATGATCTTCTTTTTGCGCCATCGGAAGAAAATACTGCAAAAAAGTGCAACGAGTAACAAAATTAGAAGAAAAAAATACATAAGTCATATCCCAATCTATCATTTTATTATAGTTTATGTCGAAATATGACTATTTGTGTAAATTAATTTGTTTTTTATAAGGAATTTAAAAAGAAACTGTAAGCTGCATTTTGAACCGCTCTTCGCCGTATGCGGCATGAGGGATATCCTTTGGCATGATCAGCGTATCACCCTCTTTTAAAATAAACACCTGATCGCCCACCGTGAATCTGCCAGTCCCCTCCAACACTGTCACCATCGCATCCCCGCCCGCTGCATGGGTGGAAATTTCCTCATCCTTGTCAAAGGAAAAGATTGTCATGCTGACCGCCCCATTCTGCACCAGTGTTTTGCTGACAACCTGATTTTCCTGATAATCTACCAGCTCCTTTAACTGCAGTTTTACCTGTTTTTCAATATTCTTATACATTCTATCATTCCTTTCCGATTATTTATATCATAAAACTGCGTTTTATGATCGTCATTCACTGAATATGCAAGCATGCTCGACTCACTAACGCTCACTATATTATGTTACCTTTGATCGAAACTATTGCGACTTGCACTGGTACATTTTTGCCGCTGTTCTGTACAGCCCTCTTTGCCGCCATCTCGATCCCTCCACAACAGGGAACCTCCATACGCAGCACAGTAATACTCTTGATCTCATTGTTCCTGACAATCTCTGTGAGCTTATCACTGTAATCAACCGCGTCAAGCTTAGAACACCCGATCAGCGTGATCTTACCCTTCATAAAATCATCATGGATATTCGCATAGGCATATGCCGTACAGTCCGCCGCAATCAACAGCTCTGCCCCGTGAAAATAAGGCGCGTTTACAGGTGCAAGCTTGATCTGGCAGGGCCACTGTCCCAGTTGTGAACTGATCGCCGACGCCTTGCTTTGTTTTGCGGCAAGGACAGCAGCCTCATCATAAGCCGGCGCTTCCCTCTCCTCAAACGATATCGCACCGCATGGACACTCCGGCAGACAGTCCCCCAGACCATCACAGTAATCCTCTCTGGCAAGCCTTGCTTTTCCGCCAGATACCTCAATTGCACCTTCATGACATGCCGCTGCACACGCTCCGCAGCCATTGCACTTCTCTGCATCGATTTTAATTATTTTTCTTACCATTTACTACTTCCCTCCTCTATTTATCTCTTGCTCAGTTGTTACTCTTAAGTATCTCCCTCGACACTGTACTTCTATAGCACTGAATTTATCCCTTGTTCAATCGCTTCTGTCTCATCCAATAATCCAAGCAACTGCTCCTTTTCTATGTCATAGCTGATGCAGGAAAGGATTTTATAAAAATATGTGTTATCTATCTGCACCTTTTCCGCCGAGTCGTTGCTGCGATATACATATGCCGCCAAATACTGGCATTTTGAAAGTAATCGCAATTTTATATCCCGAATTTCAGCCTCAGCCCCGTAGATGCGGTTCATGTCATAATCAGATGTGTTGCCGCACGGCGAAGCACAACTGGCACAGTCTGGCGCCACAATATTTTTTTCTGCATAGATCTCATCTATGATTCCTGACAGGATTACTTCATCCAACTTCTGACATAGAACTGGAACAGCCAAAGCCTTGATAACGACGCTGTCTGTAGCAGACGTCTTCGGATTGTTGTTACATGCCCCAACCAACCCGATCAATGCACTGATCACTTTCTCTTCTCTCAAAACAATCCCCCCTCTTACCTCCAAAAAGACAAACAATCCCCTCCTTGACTTCGTACCCCATTATAATATAATACTTCCAAAAAGTAAATCACACATAACAAGGAATAGCACGGACGTTCACGCTTAACAGTACTTTTCTGTTGTGAAAAAGAGCTGCATTGTGTATAATGTTGATAGAGTTATTTTTTTCGCCGGGAGGTGTAATTATGGATAGTAAGGTTTTAGTAAATATCGGAGCGCAGCGTTTTGACAGAATAAGGGAGCAGAAAGCCTTTTATATTGATAAGACAGATTTTATCAGGGAGTGGTGGGAGAACGGTTCGGATGTTACATTGGTCACACGTCCGCGCAGATTTGGCAAAACGCTTAATATGAGTATGCTTGAGTGCTTTTTTTCAAACAGATATGCAGACAGAGGCGATCTATTTGAGGATCTTTCCATCTGGAACGAGGAGACATACAGACAATTGCAGGGGACATATCCAGTGATATTTTTAAGTTTTGCCAATATCAAGGCAACAGAATACGAAGATATGGAATATAAAATATCCAAATTAGTTGCTGACCTATATGAACAGAACAGTTATCTGCTTGAAGAAAATTTATTGAGTAAAAATGAGAAAGATTATTATGAAAGCATATGTCCTCAAACGAGAGGAGCTGTAACAGCTGGCGCAATTCACTCAATGGCGAATTTCATGCAGCGTTATTATGGAAAAGACGTCATTATTATCCTTGATGAATATGACACGCCTATGCAGGAGGCATGGCTTTCGGGGTACTGGGATAAGGCGGTTGAATTTTTCAGAGGTTTTTTTAACAGCACATTCAAGACAAACCCTTATCTTTGTCGTGGTCTGATCACAGGCATTACGAGAGTTTCCAAAGAGAGCATTTTTTCGGATTTGAATAATCTTAAGGTAATAACCACGACTTCTAATCAATATGCCACAGCGTTTGGTTTTACGGAAGAAGAGGTGTTTAAGGCGCTCGATGATACAGGATTTGGCGAGGAGAAGCAGGGTGTGAAGGCATGGTATGACGGTTTTACATTTGGCTCGCATCCTGATATTTACAATCCTTGGTCAATCGCATCTTTTATAGACAATGGCGGCGAGTATGACACGTATTGGGCAGGCACAAGCGGAAATGGGCTTGTAAATTCCCTGATACGACAGGGGAATGCACTGGTGAAAAGTGCAATGGAAGATTTGCTTGAAGGCAGGTCACTGACTACGGAGTTGGATGAGCAGATCATATTTAACCAACTGAATGGCAGTGCCAGTGCAGTCTGGAGTCTGCTTCTTGCATCCGGGTATTTGAAAGTGCTGGATCTCCAGCGTGTCGGGGAGTTTAAAAAGAAAATATACACACTGGCGATCACCAATATGGAAGTGCGGAGTATGTTTGCAGATATGGTAAAGGGCTGGTTTGGAGGAAGTACGGAAACAGCATATAATGATTTTGTTAAGGCACTGCTGATGAATGATGTAGATGCAATGAATGAATTCATGAATGAGATCGCACTACAGAGTTTTTCAAACTTTGATATAGCACAAAGCGCATCATCAAAAGACGCGCCAGAACGGTTTTATCATGGTTTTGTGCTGGGGTTGATGGTGGAGCTTGATGGAAGGTTTCAGATCACATCGAACAGGGAAAGTGGTTTCGGGCGTTATGATGTGATGCTTATCCCCAAAGACAGGGAAAAGGATTGTGCATATATCATAGAATTTAAGGTGCACAAACCTCTGAAAGAAAAAGACCTTGCAAAAACAGTTGCCAATGCCCTGAACCAGATTGAAGAAAGATTGTACGAGGCAAAGCTTGTTGCAGATGGCTTTGAGCCAGATCAGATCCGGAAATATGGGTTTGCGTTTAAAGGAAAAGAATGCCTGATCGGGTGTTAGGATTTGCGCAACGAACTTGTTGGTTTTGCAGTTTTTGCATGGATTTTTACATGTTACCGGAAAGGAGTGAAGTAATAATGAATCGATTACCGTTTGAACAACTGCGCATGGAACAAGGTGTCATTCAAGAACTTACAGAACAAGACCGCGACAGTAATCTCCTGTTTCGTGTGCGCTGTAAGAAATGCCATTTCGCCCGCCTTATGAGATCAATACATTGTTTGATGAGGATGATACATTTATCATTTATGGGTATCGCAAGTAATTTGTAAAAGAACAAAACACAAAATAACTAGAGAAGAAGACACTGATATGTTGCGAAATTTCTTTAAGAAACAATCCACGAACTACACTCCTGATCTGACCCCTGCCGACAGTACACTGAACTATCTTCTGACAGATGATTTTTTGCGCAAAATAGCTATGCCGAAAATAATAAGATCATCAACAAAAAAATCACTGTATTTGACTTCTGCTGCTTTTATGCTATTAACAGCTTTTGTGTTCTGCTTTGTTGGCTGCGGTATGGTTTTTAATGAATCGAACAAGAGATTGTCAGAAAATCAGATTGCTGAACTCAGACAAGAGTATCCGATCTGTGGTGATACAAGTTTAATCAATGCATCTATGAAGATACCCACAATATCTGAGATAAAAGAGGTTTACGATACTTTTGTCTATGGGACGGTAAAGGGGGAAATGTCCACATATTCCAAAAATATTCCACCTGTGCGGTTGGAATATAGTTTAGGTTGACAATGAAAAATAAGTATTCA
>CAMWLV010000107.1 GCA_947175175.1 uncultured Lachnospiraceae bacterium | reverse complement strand
CTTTTTTTTTTTACAAGAATCACCCCTAACACTCTTTTGCTGCGTGTCTGGGGGGCGCGGTGTGGTTTATACGACCCAGAAACAGATCATTTCCGATGTTTACAAGAAACATAGCAGCATGATGTTATCTGATATATTTACAGATGATGACAGAGCGTATTATCATTCCATAAATGATAAGATGTCTGATGCTGATGTATCCATAGCACTCAATCGTCTAGGTGGGTATATGGAAAGATGCTTCGGTAAAAAGGCGATCATACTGCTTGATGAATACGACACACCGATGCAGGAAGCTTGGCTTGCGGGAAACTGGGATCAGGCAGTGGAATTTTTCAGAAGTTTCTTCAATGCCACATTCAAGACAAATGACCACATTTACAGAGGAATCATCACAGGAATCACGAAAATCTCGAAAGAGAGCATCTTTTCGGATCTGAATAATCTGAAAGTGGTGACCACGACGTCTGACAAATATGCATCTTGTTTTGGATTTTTGGAAGAAGAGGTTTTTGCAGCGATTGACGAAAAGGGGCTTAGAAGCGAGAAACAAGGTGTGAAGAGATGGTATGATGGTTTTATCTTCGGAACACACACGGATATCTATAATCCATGGTCGATCATATCGTTCATTGAAAATAATGCTAAATATGATGCGTACTGGTCAAACACAAGCGGCAACGGTCTTGTAAACTCACTGATTCAGAGAGGTAGTTCCAAGGTCAAGCAGACGATGGAGGAACTCCTGCAGGGAAAAAGTTTTCAGGCCGAAATTGACGAACAGATTGTGTTCAATCAGCTTAATGGCAATGTCAATGCAGTCTGGAGTCTGCTGTTGGCAACAGGATATCTGAAAGTACTGAAAGTGACAACCGTACAGCCAGGTTATGCTGTGGATTCGGATAAGGAAGGTGACTCTAGGTACACTCTTACGCTGACCAACTTTGAAGTGAAAAGAATGTTCAGAAACATGGTAAAGAGCTGGTTTGACGGAATCACAGAGTCAGATTACAATGACTTTATCAAAGCACTGCTCATCAATGACAAAAAAGCGATGAACCGCTATATGAACCGGGTGGCGCTCGCGACATTCAGCTATTTTGATACAGGAAACAAGCCATCACAATATACAGAGCCAGAACGGTTTTATCACGGATTTGTACTTGGACTTATGGTGGAGCTCTCAGACAGATATGTCATGACTTCGAACCGCGAGAGCGGCTTCGGTAGGTATGATGTGATGCTGGAACCCCTGAATGAAAGCGATGATGCGATCATTATGGAATTTAAGGTACATGATCCCGATGATGAAAAGACACTCGATGATACAGCAGCAGCTGCATTATCGCAGATCGAGCAGAAACGCTACAGTGCAGTGCTGGAGGCAAAAGGAATAGAACCGGAACGGATCAGGAAATATGGGTTTGCATTTCAGGGGAAGGAGTGTAAGATTGGATAGGATTATAGAATTGTAAATATGATATAGACAACAAAGTGTGTTATGATGTATACTTTTATTGATTAATAATAACTGTGAAGATTAAGAGACAGTTAGAAAAAAGTAAAAGGAGTACAAAAAGATGGACAATGCATTTAATTCTCCAGCGCAGGTGCTGGAAGCAAATATGAAGGCGGGAGAGGGCAAGGTAAAGCTTCCTTTATTGAAGTGCATACTGCTCGGCATTATGGCAGGCGCGTTTATTGCATTTGGCGGTGCATCGAGCAATGCAGCAGTACATAATATCGCCAATCAGGGATTATCTAAGACACTTGCGGGCTGCATATTCCCAGTAGGTCTCATGATGATTGTTTTTGTTGGGGGCGAACTTTTTACAGGGGACTGCCTGATGATTGCCGGAGTGGTCGGCAAACGGTTCAATGCACTTGCGATGATCAAGATACTTGTCATTGTATTTTTCAGCAACATGGTCGGTGCAGTTCTGATTGCGACTCTTGTATATTTCAGTGGTCTTCTGGATTATACAGATGGAGCGCTGGGTGCTTTTACGATCAAGGTAGCTTATGGAAAGGCGACGATCACACCGTTTAAGGCGGTTTGTTCTGGCATACTCTGCAATATCCTCGTGTGCATGGCTGTGCTGATGGCTACTGCCGCAAAGGATATCGCAGGCAAGGTGTGGGCAATCTTTTTTCCAATCGGTGCATTTGTCATTGGCGGTTGGGAGCACTGTGTAGCCAATATGTTTTATATTCCAGCAGGCATCATTGCAAGCACAAACAGTACATATGCAGCAAGAGCAGAGGAGTTATATGGTATCACGGCTGACCAGATTGCTGCAAATCTGAATATAGGTGGTTTTGTGTCTAATCTGATACCAGTCACGATCGGAAATATTCTTGGTGGTATGGTGTTTATTGCACTTCCATTGTATGCAATCCATAAAAGCAAGCTGGTCAATAAGACGAAGTAGTGAAGTTTGAGACAATTTACCTTTGAGTGAAGACCGAATTTGTCGGTGCAGGAAATGTTTTGCTCAAAGGGGCAAAGTGAAGTAAAAGAATCGGGCAGGGACACCTGCTCGATTTGTTGTGAATAGAGGCATATTTTCTCAATATTTTTTGAGGAGTGATAGGTTTGAAAGTAGTTCACTTTCAAACTATTGATTGGTATGCGTGCTGGAGCACGCAAGGGGGTATAAAAATGAATGATAAACTGACAAGAAATGATATTAAAAAGATGGAAGAGGAGATCGAGCACAGAAAGCTCGTGATACGAAAAGAGGCATTGGAGGCGGTAAAGGAAGCAAGGGCGCAGGGCGACCTGAGTGAGAATTTTGAGTATTATGCTGCCAAGAAATACAAGAACCAGAATGAGAGTCGTATCCGTTATCTTGAACGGATGATCAAAACGGCACAGATTATTGAGGATGATGCCAAGGAGGATGAAATCGGGCTTAACAAGACCGTGGAGGTTGAATTTGTGGAGGATGGGACGATTGAGACATATCGTCTGGTAACTACAGTGCGGAACAATCCACTGCAGGGACTCATCAGCATCGAATCTCCGATTGGGAAAGCGCTCACAGGTCATAAGTGTGGTGATACAGTGCATGTGCAGGTGAACAGCGATTTTGGCTATGATGTGGTGGTCAAGTCAGTGGAGAATACACCTGACGATGATTCGATTGAACTTAGAAAATTCTGATGGAAGAAACCTTGGTATATAAGTTCTGCATGGAAGGTGTTCTGTTTAGAATTTATCAAATCAGAGAATATAAAATGGATTGAAAACTGCGAAAGGGTATTATTAATGAATCTTATCAATATAGAGAATATTACCAAGTACTATACGGATACGCCGCTTTTTGAGGATGCCTCCTTTACGGTTGATGAGATGGAACAGGTGGGAATCATAGGCATTAACGGCACGGGAAAAACGACTTTGTTGAAGATGCTCATAGGTATGGAGACACCGGACAAAGGTACAATCACAAGGGCGAACAATATCGTGATCCGATATCTGCCGCAGATACCGGATTTTCACAAGAATGCAACTGTGCTTGAGGCAGTCATGGAAGGAAATCTCACGCATGACAATGAATGGTCTCTGGAGAGTGATGCCAAGACAATGCTGCAAAAACTGGGCATCAGGGAATATAGGCAGAAAGTCGATACGATGTCGGGCGGGCAGCGCAAGAGAATAGCGCTTGCCAATACCTTATTGTCAAAAGCGGATGTGCTGGTGCTTGATGAGCCAACAAACCATCTGGATTCTTCCATGGCGGACTGGCTGGAGGAATATCTGAAAAACTTCCGAGGAGCCTTAGTCATGGTGACGCATGACAGGTATTTTCTTGATAGTGTGTCCAATAGGATTGTGGAGATTGACAAGGGAAAGATATATAGTTACCAGACAAACTACACAGGTTTTTTGGAGCTGAAGGCACAGCGCGAGGATATGGAGCTTGCCACAGAGCGGAAGAGACAAAGTATTCTGCGTGTGGAAATTGAGTGGATGAAGAGGGGGGCACGCGCCAGAAGCACCAAACAGAAGGCGCATATACAGCGTTATGAGAACTTAGCAGCGCAGAGAGGCCCACAGCAGGATGCGAAGCTGGAGTTGAGTTCGGTAACGACACGCATGGGAAAGACAACAGTAGAATTAAAAAATATCACAAAGGGCTATGACGGAAAAAATCTGATCAACGATTTCAGTTACATCTTTCTGAAAAATGACAGGATCGGTTTTATTGGGGAAAATGGCTGTGGAAAATCAACACTTATGAGAGTCATCTGCGGTATGGAACCACCAGACGCAGGCGAGGTTGTAACCGGGCAGACGATCAAGATCGGGTATTATGCACAGGAGATACGCAATGATGAAAGTGCAGGTCTTGCATATATGAAACCTGACATGCGTGTCATAGATTATATCAGGAATACCGCAGAGTATGTGCAGACTGTGGACGGTTCGGTCTCTGCATCAGTTATGCTGGACAGGTTTCTGTTCCCGCCGGAGAAACAGTATGGGCTGCTCGGCAAGCTCTCTGGCGGGGAAAGACGCAGGCTGAATCTGTTGCGTGTACTGATGGAGGCGCCAAATGTGCTGATTCTCGATGAGCCTACCAATGATCTGGATATACAGACACTCACTATTTTGGAGGATTATCTTGACCATTTTGATGGTATTGTGATTGTTGTTTCCCATGACCGTTATTTTCTGGACAGGGTTGTGAGACGGATTTTTGCGTTTCAGGAAGGTAAAATCAGACAGTACGAAGGCGGTTTTACGGATTATCAGGTGAGACTGATGGAAGAAGAGGGAAACAGTGTAGAAGCGTCCATAGATAAAAATATGGTTCGGACAGGAACAAAGGAATCCGGTGCAAGCTTAAAGAATGTAAAGAACCGTCAGGATAAACTTAAATTTTCCTATAAAGAGCAAAAAGAATATGAGTCAATTGAAGATGAAATTGCAGTATTGGAAGAAAAATTAGAAAAACTGGAAGCGGATATGGCAGAACATGCCAGCGATTTTGTGAAGTTGAATGAGCTATCGAAAGACAAAGGAGATACAGAGCAGCTTCTTGAAGAAAAAATGGAACGCTGGATGTATCTGCAGGATTTGGCGGAGAAGATTGCGGAACAGAGCAGATGAAACCATATGGTGCAAAGTAAAACTATTGATTGGTATGCGTGCCGGGGCACGCAAGGGGTATAAATGTGAAAAAAGTGTGAAGTGCGTAAAAGATATTGACTTATTTTTTATCAGGGAATAGAATGTTAGCATACAAACAGTTTGAAGACGAACAGATTTGAGCTGTGATAATAATGAATATGAAATCATTATATGGGAAAGAGGTGGGTGTGATATGGAAGAGATCGAAAGCTGTTGCCGCAGTATGCCTGACACGAGAAAAATAGGGCATATGATCCGGGAATTGAATGGGGCATTTAAGAAGAAATTCATAACCTGCGGCATGGCAGCAGGGCTGGATGAAGTGACGCTGATGCATGGCTGGATCATGGGGTACCTTTATCATAACCAGGAGAAGGCAGTCTATCAGAAGACAATCGAGTCAGATTTCTGCATCAAGAGGTCAACAGTGACCACGATCTTACAGCTTATGGAGAAGAAAGGGTATATCAGGCGGGCAGCAGTGGAGGGAGATGCCAGACTGAAACAAATCTTTTTGACTGAACAAGGAAAGGAAATAGCTGCCAAGACAAAGGCAATGATTGAAAACATGGAGAACACAGTGATTGAGGGCATAGCGGATGAGAAACTCGACATTTTCTACGAAGTTGCACAAAAGCTTGTATCCAACATGAATCAATAGCCAAAGAAATCTATGGCTGTTTATTTATAGATTGAAATAATATGCGAATGGAGGTTTATTTATGCTAAAGGTATTAGGCGCACAAATCAAGGAATTCAAAAAAGATTCCATACTTACGCCTGTTTTCATGATTTTGGAGGTTATCATGGAAATGATTATTCCGCTGCTGATGGCATCAATCATTGATGATGGTGTCAATTCAGGAAACCTGAACCATATTTACAAGGTCGGCGGCTTAATGATCGTGGTGGCACTGATTGGATTGTGGGCGGGTCTTATGGGGGCAAAGCACGGTGCGAGGGCATCGACAGGCTTTGCGAGGAACCTCAGAAAGGCAATGTTTGAGAATATTCAGACATATTCGTTCTCAAATATTGACAAGTATTCTACATCAAGCCTGATCACAAGACTGACTACAGACGTGACAAACATGCAGAATTCATACCAGATGATACTGCGTATGGCAATGCGCGCTCCAGCGTCTATGATCATTGCAATGGTGATGGCATTCTCCATTAATGCACGGCTTGCCAGCATTTATCTTGTGGCAGTGATTTTCCTTGCGATTTGTATTTCGTTCATTCTGCCAAGGGCAAACCAGTATTTCCGCCAGGTATTTGAAAAGTATGACGACCTGAATGCGAGTGTGCAGGAAAATGTGTCTGCGATCCGTGTTGTGAAGGCATATGTACGTGAGGATTATGAGAAAGAAAAGTTTGCAAAGGCAAACCAGAATATCTATAACATGTTCCTGAAGGCAGAGAAGCTTGTTGTCATCAATATGCCATTGATGATGGCGACTGTATATAGTTGTATTCTTCTTATTTCATGGCTGGGAGCAAAGACCATCGTTGCGGGAGGTCTTACAACAGGCGAGATGATGAGCCTGCTGGCGTACTGTATGAATATCCTGATGAGTCTCATGATGGTATCTATGATTGTCGTTATGCTGTCCATGAGCTATGCCAGCGCAAAGCGTATTGCGGAAGTTTTGACTGAGCAGACAGACCTTAAGAACCCAGAGAAGCCTGTCATGGATGTGAAGGATGGAAGCATTGTGTTCCAGAATGTGTCCTTTGCTTACAATAAAGACAGCAAACCGGTTCTGAACGACATTAATCTGGACATTAAGTCAGGTGAGACCATCGGAATTATCGGCGGTACAGGAAGTGCGAAATCGAGTCTTGTCAATCTGATCAGCCGTCTGTATGATGTCACATCAGGAGAACTGCTGGTGGGCGGTCTGGATGTGCGCAAATATGACATGGAGGCGCTTAGGAATCAGGTTGCAGTCGTACTGCAGAAAAATGTCCTTTTCAGCGGTACAATACTGGAAAATCTCCGCTGGGGTAACAAGGAAGCTTCTGAGGAGGAATGTGTCAGGGCATGCCAGCTTGCCTGTGCAGATGAGTTTATACAGAAAATGCCGGATAAATACAATACTTTTATTGAGCAGGGTGGTACAAATGTATCCGGAGGACAGAAACAGAGACTTTGTATCGCGAGGGCGCTGCTCAAAAAGCCAAAGATCCTGATACTCGATGACAGCACCAGTGCGGTGGACACTGCCACCGATGCCAAGATCAGAAAGGCATTTGCGGAGGAGATACCAGACACGACCAAGCTGATTATCGCACAGAGAGTGAGCAGTGTACAGAATGCAGATCGTATTATTGTCATGGATAATGGTATGGTGACTGCATTTGGCACACACGATGAGCTGCTAGGCAGCAGTCCGATCTACCGCGAGGTATATGAATCCCAGACAGGCGGAAATGCGGACTTTGATCAAAACGGAGGTGATAACTAATGCCAGGACCAGGACGTCAGGTAAGAGGACCAAGACCAAAGATTGAAAACCCTGGAATGCTCTTTAAGAGGCTTATGGGATATGTGCTCAAAAATTATACACCGCATGTGATCATTGTTGTTATATGTATTTTTGTGGGTGTATTGGCAAATATCCAGGGAACTTTATTTACACAGACATTGATCGATGAATATATCATGCCGCTTCTGGGAACGGAAAATCCAGATTTCTCAGGACTGGCGCATGCAATTTTCAGAGTGGCGTGCTTTTATGCCATAGGAGTACTTTCGTCATATCTGTACAACAGGATTATGATCAATGTGAGCCAGGGCACGATGCGCAATATCAGAAATGATATGTTTAACAAGATGGAAGCACTGCCGATCAAGTATTTTGACACGCACCCGCACGGTGATATCATGTCGAGATACACCAATGATATTGATACTTTGAGACAGATGATCAGCCAGAGTATGCCGCAGTTTTTAAATAGTGCCATCACGATTGTCAGCGTTTTTGTCAGCATGGTTATCCTGAGTGTGCCATTGACGATCACGACACTGATTATGGTTTCCCTCATGCTCTTTGTCACCAAGAAGGCGACTGGACTTTCCGGAAGGTATTTCATGGCACAGCAGAAATCCCTTGGTGCAGTGAATGGATTTGTTGAGGAAATGATGGAAGGACAGAAGGTTGTCAAGGTGTTCTGTCATGAGGAAGAGAGCATGGCTCGTTTCAATGAGTTGAACGAGGAGCTTTTTGAGAGTGCTTATAATGCAAACCAGTTTGGTAACATGCTCGGTCCCATCAATGCACAGCTTGGAAATTTAAGCTATGTGGTGTGTGCGATTGTGGGTGGTATACTGGCACTGGGAAACATAGGTGGACTGACGCTTGGCGGACTTGCAAGCTTCCTTACCTTTAATAAGAGCTTTAATATGCCGATTAACCAGGTCAGCCAGCAGTTTAATTCGGTGGTTATGGCGCTTGCCGGAGCAGACCGCATCTTCAAGATGCTTGACGAGGAGCCAGAGGCTGATAATGGATATGTCTCTCTTGTTAATGCGGAGGAGATTAATGGAGAGATCAGGGAAACACAGAAGCATACTGGAATGTGGGCGTGGAAACATTACCACAAAGACAGCGATACGACAACTTACCAGCGGCTTGAAGGCGGTGTCGTGTTTGATGATGTTGACTTTGGATATACGGACGAAAAGATCGTACTTCATAATGTTAAGTTGTTCGCAGAGCCAGGGCAGAAGATTGCGTTTGTAGGTTCTACCGGTGCGGGCAAGACGACGATCACCAATCTGATCAACCGTTTTTATGATATCCAGGATGGAAAAATACGATATGACAACATTAATGTCAATAAGATCAAGAAGGCGGATTTGCGCCGTTCGCTTGGTATCGTACTGCAGGATACACATTTGTTTACAGCTACGGTTATGGAAAATATCCGATATGGCAAACTGGATGCAACGGATGCTGAGGTTATCGCTGCAGCGAAACTTGCGAATGCGCATGATTTTATCGAGAAGCTTCCCGAAGGTTACAATACATTGTTAACTGGTGACGGCGCGAACCTGAGTCAGGGACAGCGGCAGCTCCTTGCCATCGCGAGAGCGGCGATCGCAGACCCGCCTGCGCTGATTCTTGATGAGGCGACGAGTTCCATTGATACACGTACTGAGAAGATCGTGCAGGATGGTATGGATAAGCTGATGAAAGGCAGGACGACATTTGTGATTGCACACAGACTTTCGACAGTCAAGAACAGTGACTGCATCATGGTACTAGAACAGGGCAGGATTATTGAGCGCGGTACACACGATGAACTGATCGAGGCACAGGGTAAATATTATCAATTGTATACAGGAAATGCGATTGCAACGAATTAAAATTCGTGAATTAAAATCCCTAAATTAAGGCTTTTTGGGCTTTACTCTTTCATCGGAATCTGATATGATGAAGTTATAACAATCAGTACAGATTATAGAAGAGGGTTGGTGATTGTATGACAGATAAAGAGATATTACAAAAAAATATTGAGGAATTTTCAAGGATTCAGGATTGGATGCAGTTGTCAGAAAAGGATTCCGAAGTATATAAATCTTTGAAAAAAAGATATATTGACCTGAAGGTGATCCTGACTTCTTCTGGTGTTAATCTGACAGAAATTGACAGAATCAAAGAATGATTTTACAGATGTGAGAGAAGGTTGGTGATCGAATGACAGAAAATGAAATGTTAAAAATATCTGTTGAGGAATTTTCAAGGGTTCAGGATTGGATGCAGTTGTCAGAAAAGGATTCCGAAGTATATAAATCTTTGAAAAAAAGATATATTGACCTGAAGGTGATCCTGACTTCTTCCGGTGTTAATCTGACAGAAATTGACAGAGTTAAAGAATGATTTTACAGGAATGATCAGTACAGATGAGAGAGGGCTGATGATTGTATGTCAGGTGCAGCAGATGTAATAAAGGATTATGTGATTGAGTTTTCCAGACTGCAGGATTGGATGGTGCCAATTAAAGAAAGCAATCCAGACACATATGAATCGATGTACAAACGATACATTGAGTTAAAAGTCACATTATCCTCATTGGGTGTTAATCTTACAGAAATAGACAGAATTAAAGAGTAACCATGAAAAGGTGTAAAGTCCTATAGAATGTTGTAAGACTTTACACCTTTTGTAAAATTTAATATATTAAAAAGAATGGGGTGAGGTATATGGCGTTCTCAAAAGGAAAAAGAATAGAGGATGAGACAAGCAAGCGGATTGTGGATCTTGCAGTAAATATTGGCTGCCGGGAGGGGGCGGATGTGCTGACTGTCACAAGGCTTTGCAGGGAGCTCAACTGTGACCGGAGAGTGATCTACAATCGATTTCGCGACATTGACGAGATCAACATGATTGTAGCACAGCGGTGCAACGAGGAGCTTATGGCGAAAGCGAGGACAGCCATAAACCCACAAGCATCTTTTTATGACAATTTCACAGCACTGATCAAGGCTGCATTTGCGTATGTTTACGAAAAAAATGCTAATTTCCAGCACTATACCGCACTCTATAAGGTCACAGATGAAGGGGTGAGAAATGAGGTTCTCCAAGCATTAACGAATCTGATCGAAGAGGGGAAATCGACGGGCGATGTGCGCGCAGAGACAGACAGCTACAAGGCAGCAGAGAATATCTGGATCATTACGACAGGAATCAGCGGCATGTTGGCGGCGAATACAAATTATAAGTATCAGGACGGGCTGGATACCATGCTGTATGGTGTTGAGGCGGTATTGACCTGTATGAAACCATGAGGATGAAACAAATAGAATTGAAAGCTTGGAGAGAAAAATAGGGATAACAAGATGGAAGGATATCTGGTTTTATTGGCACGGTATAGTCCCGTATTTGTGGGGCAGGAGTTAATTTCTGAGATTGAGAAAAACTGTGAGCAGTTCGGAATCTATTATCCGATGGCATACGATGCTTTCCAGAAGAATAAATTTGCAGCAGACAGCATGTATTTCCACCATAGCTATGCAGTGGCAGATATACCGATCGGTCAGGAATACGAAGCGATTGCATACAGTGAGGGTGGGAAAATACAAGCGGATTCCATACAAAAATGCCCTTCAAAGGTGCTATGTTTTTTCACAGCTTTCAAAATACAACCGTCCGACCAGGCTATGCGGGGACATCATGAACTAAGCCTGATCCAGTTCGTGAAGGGACTACCACCCATGATCAATGCGCTGGTTGAGATTACTGAGCGGAAACCGTTGGACACGTTGAAACGCAAGGAGATCTATCTGGGTTCGGAAAGTGAATTAAGGAAGTTTGCCCTCAAACAAAAGGCGGCTGAGGCTGTAGCGGAATTATTGGAGGACATCGGTATTACACATGAAGAGGACTATTCCGTGCTGGATGAAGAGAGGACATCAGAAATCAATAAAAAAATTAAAAAAATGGCAGTGGAAAAATATAAGCTGGAAGAGAGTGATGTGACAGATGTTCTTCATGATGGGTTGTTTGCGCTGCATCTGAGAAACAAATAGGCACATTTTTACAGATTATCAAGTTAATTATATAACAAGGAGGAGAGAACAATGGTGACAGTCAAACTTGGCAATACAGGAATTATTGCAAACAAAAACGGATTTGGTGCACTTCCAATTCAGAGGATTGACGTTGACAGTGCGGTGAAATTAATCCGCATGGCACTGGATGGGGGCGTGAATTTCTTTGACACAGCAAGGGCATACAGCGACAGTGAGAAGAAGCTTGGCATTGCGTTGGAGGGTGTTGACAGGAGCAAATACTATATTGCGACAAAGACAACAGCCAAGACGGGTGACAAGGTTCTGGAGGATTTGGAGACTTCTCTTGGCTTGTTGAAAACAGACTATATTGATGTGTACCAGCTGCACTGTGCACCGAAATGTTTTCGGCCAGGCGACGAGGACGGTGTCTATGACGCAGTAGCAAAAGCGAAACAGGAAGGGAAAATCAGACATATCGGGATTACGGCACATTTGCTGAATGTGGCGGAGGAAGCGATTGAGAGTAGACTGTATGAGACGCTGCAGTTTCCATTTGCGTACATCTCTTCCGAGAAGGAGATTGCGCTTGTGAAGAAGTGCGAGGAAGCAGGAATGGGCTTTCTCGGTATGAAGGGACTTGCGGGCGGACTGCTCACGAATTCCAGGCTCTGTTATTGGTTTGCATGTCAGCATGAGGCAGTGCTGCCGTTGTGGGGTGTTCAAAAGGAATCTGAGCTGGCGGAATTTTTGTCCTATCAGGAGAAGACACCTGAGATGGACGAGGAGATGAAGGCAACATATGAGAAGGATTTGAAAGAGCTTGCAGGGGATTTCTGCCGTGGCTGCGGCTATTGCATGCCTTGTCCGAAGGGAATTAAGATCAATAACTGTGCGCGGATTTCACAGCTTCTGCGTCGGTCTCCGTCGGCAAACTGGCTGGGTGAAGAGTGGCAGGCAGAAATGGCAAAAATCAAGGAATGCCTTCACTGCGGAAAATGTGCGGCCAAGTGCCCCTATGGACTGGACACGCCAAAGCTTCTGGAGAAAAACCTTGAGGATTACGAAAATGTATTGGCAGGGAAAGTTTCTGTTAATTAAAAAATATGTTACTGTTCACTCCGTTCCAGTAACAAGTAAAAATCCATGCAAAATTTGCTTCGCAAATGGATTTTTACCTGCTGACTGTACGTTTTCTTACGGACTTAGCAGTAAATGCTAAGTCCTGGTGTGAACAGTAACAAAAATATTTCTTTTTCTGGTTGAAATTATTTCCAGTGTTGTATATAATAAGAGTAAGGCTTCCAAGGAAAGTTGGGAGCCTTATGAAAAAACAGTTTGGAAAACGTTTTCCAAGAGCGTTTCCGTGAGGCAGGGAAGTTAAGGAACTGTTCAGGAATAGACAAATCAGGATACATATATTTTGGAACAGTTACCAGTGATTCAGGTATTTTAAAATAGAAAGGAAAAGGTACGAATATGGAGTTTGCATCAGTTTATCACAGAACAGTCGATAATTATTGCTACATGCTTGATGAGAATCAGCTGATCATCAATCTCAAGACAGGATATGATGTCAAGGAAGTGAATATTGTATATGGCGATCCGTTTTCAAACGGGATTTTAGGCGGCGGTGAGGAGTGGACCGGTGAAAAGGCAAGTGTTCCATTTAAGAAACGCCTGAAATACCAGCTTTGGTGGACAACGACGATCAAACCTGCATTTAAACGCCTGAAATATTACTTCGAACTGGTGACAGAAACTGAGCGCTGGTATTATTTTGAGGACGGATTTGTCAGCGAGGAACAGATGCAGATCCAGGGCCGAAGCAGACAGTGTTTTACAATGCCGTGGATGAATCCAATCGATGTCAACAAAGTGCCGGAGTGGGTAAATGATACCGTGTGGTATCAGATATTCCCGGAGCGGTTTTGCAACGGGGACGCATCACTGAATCCTGAAAATACAAAGGAATGGAAATACGAGAGTGTTGGGAATCGTGATTTTTATGGCGGTGACTTAAAGGGCATGACGGACAAGCTTGACTACTTAAAGGATTTGGGAATCACGGGAATCTATACGACTCCGATCAATGAAGCACCTTCCAACCATAAATATGACACGACAGACTATGAAAAGATCGACCATAATTTTGGTGATGACGAGACCATGAAAAACTTCGTGGAACAGGCGCACAAACGTGGGATCCGCGTGATGCTTGATGCGGTATTTAATCATAGCGGATATTATTTCAAACCATGGCAGGATGTGTTGGAAAATGGGCGCGATTCCCAATATTTTGACTGGTTTATGATCAATGAATGGCCGCTGTCCGATCAGCGGGATGCAGCGAGGAAAGGACAGTTATATACATTTGCCTTTTATGATACGATGCCAAAGCTCAATACCAACAATCCGGCAGTGCGCGAATATCTGATTGGGGTTGTCTGTGGCTGGGTGAAGAAGTACGATGTGGATGGTATCCGCATGGACGTGGCAAACGAAGTATCCCATGTATTTTGTAAGGAACTCAGGAAAGCGCTGAAGGCGATCAAGCCGGATATCTATATCCTTGGTGAGATCTGGCATGATGCGATGCCATGGCTCAGGGGTGATGAGTACGATTCCGTTATGAATTATCCGCTTGCGGGAAGCATGAAGGACTTTTTCCTGGATAAGAGTCTCACAGGTGAAGATTTTGAATTCATGGTCAATCGCTGTTATACGAACTATATGCAGCAGACAAATGATGTGCTGTTTAATATGCTTGATTCACATGATACGATCCGTCTCAGAAATGTGACGAGCGGGCTTGACGAGTACAACTGCCTGTTTGCACTGCTGTTCACGATGCCGGGCAGCACCTGTATCTATTATGGAACGGAGATCGGCATGGAGGGCAGCTTTGACCCGGACTGCCGCCGCTGTATGCCATGGACGGATATTGAGCAGGGAAAATACAATGAACAGATTTCCATGACAAAACAACTCATAAAGCTTAGGAAAGAAGAGCCGCTGATGCGGGAGCGCAACTTCCACTTCCCGGCTGACTATGCAAATCCGAGGGTGGTTCAATTCCAGAAGATGGGCTGGGGTGAGACGCTCGAGGTGATTGTGAACAGCAGTGAGGCGGACATTGAGGTGATCAAGGACGAGGACAGCAAGATCATGTTCTCCAGACGGCTTGAAGGCGATGTGCTCCATGCAAACGGGGTGTGCATCAGGTATCTGAGCAATAAACAGAACATATAATGTGATATTTGGAAAAGACCAGTGCCGAGATTTCCCGCGAAATGCACTGGTCTTTTAATGCACACGCCGATGCAGAAGAAGTTTGCCACTTGGAGTGGCGCATCGGCGGCGCAGGAGTAGGGGAAAACTTTTCCCCTACTTATTTCAAACACAAAAGCGGAACTAATTACGTAATAGGTCAACACCCAAAGCATAAAATA
>CAMWLV010000106.1 GCA_947175175.1 uncultured Lachnospiraceae bacterium | reverse complement strand
GCTTCGCAGAAGCCGGCTTGGCATTGTCATGAGTAATTTATTAACAGTTCCTTAAACCGCAATAGAAAATGATGGGATAATCTGTTGGCAAGCGCTTGACTATCATCGTCGTATTCGTTAATATGTATGTGTAAAAAATAGTCCTTTGCTGGTAAGTGGAGGATTTTTCGTTTTCTATTGAGGAGCACAAAATGAAAAAAAGAGTCGTTTACGTTGGGGTGACAATTATTTTACTGTTAGTGGAGGTGCTGATCGCACTGTTTGTCCATGACAGGATCGTGAGGCCATATATCGGCGACATGCTGGTTGTAGTTGTCATTTACACGTTCATTCGGTCATGGATACCAGATTCGGTGCGGCTATTGCCAGTATATGTTTTTCTCTTTGCCACAGGAGTAGAGATTTTGCAGTATTTTAATCTGGTAGAGCTGCTCGGTATGACAGACAATCCATTTCTGCGCATATTGCTGGGGACATCGTTTGATGTAAAGGATATAATATGCTATGCTGCAGGTTGTGTGCTGGTATGGGCAGTGGAGCGGAGAATCAGGCATTTGTAATGCCTGATTTTTGCGCAAAATAATCACGTTTACTCATCAGCTTATTCTGCTTTTCTTTGGGCAGTGTCTTAAAGATATCCTCGTAATCCAAATCCATCAGCGGCGGATTTTCAAGTGCTATTTGAAAGAGCTGTCCATTCAGCCAGTCTTTCCATAAATCGTTGAACAGTGTTGTGCTGTCAGTGTAGCAGACAGCCTTGTCAAAGCCATATGATTCACCGTAATACAGAAGTCTTACATATCCATATCTTCCAGCATCAGCCACCACGATATCAATATCTTCATTTTCAAGTTCCGCAAAGGCATCTGCAACCTTGCGGCATTTTCTGCGTTCCTCATCGGTAATGTACATTTTATGGTTCATGATTTTTTCCTTTCCTATAATTTTTTCATTTTTATCATTTGTATCGTTCAGACGGTTTTCTAATGTACAGGATGCACAAAGGTGTCTGTCTAATTCTTATTATAATATGCCGTCACAATGCCGTCAACTTAAACTTTGCCGTCAATTTAAAGGTATAATAAAGTCAAAAAGTCATCAAAGGAGTTTTATGAAATGACGGACAAGATTATAAAGTTTACTTTTCGGACGGATGAAGAAATACTAAAGAAGCTTCGTTATGTAGCGGAATATGACGCGCGTTCTGCGAACAGGGAATTGGAGGTTCTTGTGAAAAGACATATTGCTGAATTTGAGAGAGAACATGGAAAGATAACGATTCCTTAATATTTCATATGTGACTGCACAAAGGTTTAGATATTTCTATAAATGGACCATTTTCAGTCCCATTATACTATAATTATTGCATAGAATAAACATAAAAGTGGACTGATTTTGGTTCAGGGGATGTGATAGAACGGAACAGAAGATTAAACAGGACAAAGCGGGGACAATCGGGCATAATATCAGGAAGATAAGAAAATCAAGGGGAATAGGGCAGGTGGAGCTTGTGCGAATGATGAATCTGCAGGGGATTCCGATCACAAGAGAATGTCTTGTCAAGATTGAGAGGGGGATTCAGCATATACAGATCCAGCAGCTTCGGGCAATCAGGGATGCGCTGGAAACGACATATGAGAATCTATTAGATTAAAGTGTATTTGAAAGAACGGTAATCATTTTACCGTTCTTTTTTACTTTATGCAAAGCGGTGCGTAAGAAAAAATCGTATTATTTTATATTGACATATGGACTACAAAGTGTTATCTTAATATTAAGACTACATAATGTTATCATAAAATCCCGCCTCGATGACAGGTGGCTGGGAGGAAAAGGAGGTTATCATGATACAACAGGTTTCTGATTCTGAGTTGGAATTGATGAAAATTGTGTGGGCGAACGGCGGCAGTGTGCTCTATGCGCAGATTATGGAGGAGCTGACGAAATCCGGGCGCACATGGCAGAAGAATACCATTATTACGCTGCTGTCCCGGTTGGTGGAGAAAGGGCTTTTAAAGACCAATAAAATCGGGCGCCGCAATGAATATACAGCTGTCGTGTCCGAGTCCGACTACCAGGCGGCGCAGACACAGACGCTGCTCAACAAACTCTATGAAGGAAATGCAAAAGGATTGGTGACGACACTGATTCAGAGGGAAATGCTTTCCTCAGAAGATTATGAGGAGCTGCGGCAGTTCTGGGAAAAGGAGCGTGATGGCAGATGAGTGTTGTGATGAAAATTGTCTTTTCGCTGTCATTGTCAGGTTCCCTGCTGATACTTGTCCTGTTTTTCGGCAAGCCCCTGTTCAAAAATAGACTTAGCAGACAGTGGCAGTACTATATCTGGCTGGTTGTGATTGTTCGCCTGCTGCTGCCGATTGCACCGGAAACGAGCATGATCGGGGAGCTGTTTGCAAATATGAATCAGGCAGGGCATTCCAATATTCAGACACCTGCTTTCCCAACAATGGAGAATGATACTACACAGATTGTTCCAATGGAGAAGAGCACGGTCATACGGTATCAGGAATCCGTGCGTAATGGTGGTAAGGCATCGGTTACCGAGATTCCGGTCAAAAGCATGAAAAAAAGGTTATGGCAGAATCTATGGATTCCATGGCTGGTGATTGCCGCGCTTTTGCTGATTCGCAAGATCACGCTCTATCAAAGCTTTGTTAAATATGTCAAAGCTGGTCACAGGGAAGTTTCTGACACAGATTTATTGGACAGGCTGGCACAGGTCGGAGAGCAGGCTGGAGTGAAGCGTCCGGTGGAGCTGTATGTAAACAGTCTGGTTCCGTCACCATTGCTGATCGGCTTCTTCCGCCCATGTATCATACTACAGACAGCAGATTTGACGGAGGAGGATTTTCAATATACCATCTGGCATGAACTGGTGCATTATAAGCGAAAGGACATGTTTTACAAATGGCTGGTGCAGCTTACGGTCTGTCTGCACTGGTTCAATCCGCTGGTCTGGCTGATGGGGAAGGAAATCAACCATGCCTGCGAGTTCTCCTGTGATGAAGCAGTCATTGAATCGCTCGGGGAAGGGGAGCGGCGCGCCTATGGGGACACACTGTTTCGCGCAATGGGAACAGGTGGGGGCTGCAAGGATTTTCCTGTGTACGTCACACTCAGCGAGAGTGTGGAATTGTTAAAGGAAAGGCTGCGTGTGATTATGGATTTCAAGAAAAGTTCGAGGCTGGTCACAACAATATCAATCGTGTTTACGGTTGCAATGATGATGGGCGCAACGGCTATGGGGGCATATGTGGTGCCTGTCAGAATCGTTAATATTAGAGTGAATCGTGTTGCGTTAGGAAGTACATCAAGTGAACTGACACGGACGGAAGGCTTGAATGCCGACAATTCAAGTATTGGGAATCAGGGTGCGGCAGATAACAAGATTGGAGAGAAAGATCTGGCAGAGTATTGGGCGGAACAATATTATGAAAAGGATATGGTGTTGCAATTTGGTGCAGTATTTTCTGCGTTGGATGAGTCTGTCCAGAAGAAATGGCTTGACAGAGTCTATATTTCTGACGACATCAGTTTCTTTTCCGAGGCAGTCTTTCAGCTGGACAGCGGCAGTCCGTTGATCGAGGAGTATCTTGAGAAAGCATATGTGGATGATAAGATCAACTATTTTTCTGTTTTGATCAGCAGCATTGACAGCGGCAGTCCATTGATTGGGGAGTATGCCAAGAGGGCATATGCGGATGATGAGATCAGCTTTTTCTCTGTTTTGATTGATGAAATGAGTACAGGGCTGCTTCAAAGCTGGCAGGACAAAGCGCAGGAAGGGGATATGGATATCAGTTTTCAGTCGATTCTGCTGGATTCTGATGATTTGAAGCCATGGCTTCTGGAAGCGGAGCAGGAGGATGCAAAACAGTATCAGGAGTGGGGAATTACCAAGGAGGGAAAAAATTATTATTATTTGAACCAGCTTATCCGCGTTTTTTCGGATCAGTATGATGGGGAGATGGTCTTTAGGACACTGAATTGGAATCCCGCTGGCACAGTGGACGTGAAAGTAACCCGTAACATCAGGAATAAGATCATGAGCGTGGAGTATATGACTGCGGAGGAAGTGACAGAGTTGTTTGGCTCAGATGACTTTTCGAATTGGGAACACGAGGAAGGGGAGGATGCTGCGCATAAGGAAGAGATATTTGAGAATCAGAAGAAAAAAGAAGAGGAAATTGATCCAGAGAATGATGTATACAGGCTGGATGCGGAGGAGCTGCCCGAGGATGTGCGCAATCAAATGATGGATCATTGCGAAATCAGGACATGGTATATATATCACTCGGAAGGACAGCAGTATCTTTGCTATAGGGGCTTTGCATGGAGCTATGGCTATCAGCTGACCTATGATGAAAAAGGCTGGCAGATCAATATCCAGCGTTTTCAAAAGAAAGACTACGGCGATTTACTGTTGGCATTGCCTGATAACGGATCAATAACAGTATATTGTGACGGACAGGAGGTTGCGTTAACAGAAATGGAAAGATAGCCATTTTGCCACGCCGTCATTCTCGTTGCTGTCAATGACGGCGGTGGCAATCTCTTTCAGTGCGTCGATGGCGTTTGCCATCGCATAGCTCTCGTCTGCAACTTGAAACATGGGTATGTCGTTTGCACCGTCGCCAAAAACGACAACTTTGTCACATTTGTATAGTTCTTTTAACTGTTCGATGGCGTGGGCTTTTGACGCTGTGTGCGGCATCACTTCAAGCCACGGTTCATGGGAATATATGTCAAACTGGAAAATACAATTGTAGGTTTCGTTCAATTCCTCATATGCTGCCCTGAGTTTTGCTTCCTCTCCGATACAGGTGAAATAGAATACCTCACCCTGCAATATGACACGCATGTCATTTTCGGGGTTCTGTTCCTGCAGTGGATTGTCCCTGCCGTCACGGCTGCGCGCTGCGACAAAGTCTGCAAGTGCAGGATTGATCGCTTTTTCAAAATATGAGAATTTTTCATGTTCATTGATAATGGCATCTACAAGCGGTGCGATCTGGTGTCTGCGGAGTATCGCATAGATATCCTGTGCTTCCTCGCGGCTGAATTGGTTGACCAGAATCCGCTTTCTGGAATCGGGATCCATGATAAAGCTTCCGTTGTTGACGATTACGGGCAGTCTCGGGCGCAGCCCTGCTGTGACGACACTGGATGTAAAAATGGAGCGCGCCGTGGCGTAGGAGAACAGCATTCCCTTTTCTATGAAATGGTTCAGCGTGTCACGGCTCCACGCCGAGATGCGCTCATTGTGATGGAGCAGTGTGCCGTCCAAGTCTGTAATGTATAGTACTTTCTGGGTTGTTTTCATATTTATACCCCTTGCGTGCTCTGGCACGCATACCAATCAATAGTTTGAAAGTGGCCTTCTTTCAAACTTTTATTCTTTGATCTCGTCAATCTCGGTGAGGTTTACACCTAAACTGTTCAGCAGTGCTTTTAAGACAATATACTGTCGTTTCAGTTCTGCATATGTTTTCGTCGCATTCTCTTCTCGTGCTAATGTCATATATCTTTGGATTTTATCAAAATCTTCCATTGCATTTTTAATGATTTCTCCATTATTCATTTCCATTACCTCCATAGGTTCACCACCCTTTGCTATTGAACGTCATTTTTATATGCTATTGTATTTATTATAACGGATTCAATACGGAGTGTAAAGCCAAATTCTGCCGCAATATTGCATCTTTCACGCGGTTCATTGTATAATAGAAAACAAAACTGCAGCGGGAGGGGATTTTCAATGTACAGAATAGCAGTCTGTGATGATGAGCGTGCCGATGCTTTGTATATTTCCAGTTTCATAAAAAAGTGGGCGTCAGACCATGCAGTCATGGTGCATGTGGAGGAATTTCCTTCTGCCGAGGCGTTTTTATTTGAGTATGAGGAGGACAGGACATTTGATATTCTGTTTCTTGATATTGAGATGCAGGAGGATGGCATGAATGGAATAGAGCTGGCGGCAAAAATACGGGAACGCGATCATGCGATTCAGATTGTATTTGTGACTGGATATATGGATTATATCGCTGAGGGATATGACGTGGAGGCGCTGCACTATCTGTTGAAACCAGTGACACAGGAGCGGCTAGGCAGCGTGCTTGAACGGGCCGTGCAGCGTGTGGAGGACAGGGAAAAGGAGCTGTGTCTGCAGACGCCGGAGGGGATTGTGCGCGTTCCTGTCAATAGTATCCGTTATCTGGAGGTGCAGAGAAATTATGTGACGATCTACGCCGAGGAACCCTATACTGTCAAAAAGACACTAGGCGAGCTGGAGAAGGAGCTGGACGAAAGTTTCTTCCGCACGGGGAGATCCTTTATCGTGAACCTGCAGTTCGTTAAGAAAATAACAAAGTCGCAGGTGTTTCTAAAGGACGGGACACAGGTGCCGCTTTCACGAGGTCTGTATGAGGCGGTCAATCGTGCTATGATAGCGTATTTTTAGAATGTGTGGGAGTGACCAAAATGTTTCTGTTTGATAAAATGATCGACAAGCGAATCGCTGCCTATCAGAGCGACCTGCTGACAACGCACTATGCGGAAGTGGAAAATATGTACCGCCAGATACGCGGCTGGCGGCACGATTACCGCAACCATATACAAGTACTCAAAAGCTACGCAGATCTGGGGGCGCTGGACGATATCAAGCGTTATCTGGATGCGCTGGATACGGACTTAAATACGGTGGATATGGCGCTGAGGACAGGGAATAAGATGACAGATGTCATATTAAACAGTAAGATATCGCTGGCAAAGTCGAAGGATATCGCAGTGACAGCGGATGCGCATGTAGCGGTGGCTCTCACAACGGCAGAGATCGACCTGTGCATCATTATCGGGAATCTTTTTGATAACGCGATCGAGGCAAGTATGGGGCTGCCAAAGGAAGAGCGCATGATCCGCGTCTATATGGATATGAAAAACACGCAGCTCTATATGTCTTTTACGAACCGCACTGCGGTAAAGAAGCAGCGGAAAGAAAACGGACGGTTCCTGACTTCAAAAGGGAAGGGGCATGGTTACGGGCTGGTGCGGATCGATACGATCATCGAGCGCTATCAGGGCTATATCCGCAGGAACAGTGAGGATGGTGCTTTCACCACAGAGATTTTGCTGCCGCAGTAAGGAACGTTTCCAAAGCATTTCGTCCCCCAGTACATACATTTCGTCCCCGGAATGTATGTCCGGGGGTTTTTCATGTTATGATATGGATGTTCCATAAAAATCATATATCGGCGAAGGTAAGGACGCTGCGAAATTGAAAAGACTTGTGGAGGAAATGATGTTCAAAAAAGTTACGGAGAGAAAAAAGGGGAAAAAATACGGCGTATTCAAAAATTCGCTCTTCATGCTGCAGGAAGCAAAAAATAAAGTACCGAGTGTCATCTGGCTTGCAGTGCTGGATGGGCTGCTCGCAGTGGCGGTATCCATGATAGAGCTGTATATCGCGCCGACGATCTTGGAAAAACTGGAAAGGCACAGTACGCTGTCCGAGTTGTTGTATACGATTCTGTTTTTTACGGCAGGAATTACAATAGCCAGTGCTGCATGGGCATATGTAAGGATCAATATGATGCATGGCAGGATCGAAGTGCGTATTCATATCATGAACAAGGTGAGGTACAAGATGAGTACAAGCTCGTATCCGCTGCGGGATAAGCAGGACTTTATGGATCTGCTGGTCAAGGCTTGTGACACGTTGAATGATAACGATAAGGCAGGGGAGGCGATCTGGAACACGTTCACAGAACTGCTGCAGAATATATTGGGGTTTGTGATCTATCTGTATCTGTTGAAAAGTGTGGATATGGTCGTGATCCTCGTAACGATAGCCACTGCCGTTCTGGGTTATATCGTCAATTACTATGTCAATGAGTGGAATTATCAGCACCGGAAGGAAGATGAGGAAATCTGCAAGCGTGTCGAATACATTCTGAACCGGGCAGAGGATCGTTATCTGGCAAAGGATATCCGCATCTTTGGAATGTGGGAATGGCTATGCAGGCTGCAGGACAAGTATATGAAGCTTTATCTTGATTTTTGCGGAAGAAGGGAAAAGCGGTATTTTGTGGCAGATCTTGCGGACCTGGTACTGGGAATGCTGCGCAATGGCATTGCGTATGCCTATCTGCTCTATATGGTGCTGGGAGGGCAGATTGGCGCCGCTGAATTTCTGTTATATTTTACGGCGGTCAGTGGATTTACTGCATGGATTAATGGCATTATGAATGGTATTTCTACACTTCACAGACAGGGACTGGAATTGGAGTCTGTGCGGGAGTTTCTGGATTACAAGGAAATATTCTGTATGGAGGAAGGGCAGCTGCTCTGTCAGGAGCCGGAAAGGGATTACACAATCGAACTGCGGGATGTGACTTTCCGGTATGCAGGTTCTGGGGGAGAGCCTGCAAAGGAAGTATTCTCCCATCTGAATCTCACAATCCACCCGGGCGAGAAGCTTGCGGTCGTGGGATTGAATGGAGCTGGCAAGACAACGCTGGTGAAGCTGATCTGTGGATTTTATGATCCAGATGAGGGTGAAGTGCTGCTGAATGGTGTCAACATCAAGGTATATAACCGAAGAGATTACTACAAATTGATCTCTGGTGTATTTCAGGATTTTTCCGTGGTCGCTGCGACGGTGGCGGTGAATGTGGCGCAGGATGCGTTTCAGATCGACATGGAAAGGGTTCAGGACTGTGTAGGGAAGGCGGGATTGAAAAAGAAAATTGAAACGCTTCCCCAGAAGTATGGGACGCTCCTTGATAGGGATGTCCATATAAAGGCAGTGGAGCTTTCCGGCGGGGAGTTACAGAGATTGATGATCGCGAGACTTCTGTACAAGGATAGTCCGATCATAGTGTTAGATGAGCCGACTGCTGCACTGGATCCCATTGCAGAGAACGATATCTATCAGAAGTACAATGAGCTTACAAAAGGAAAGAGTGCGGTCTTTATATCGCACAGGCTTGCGTCCACCCGTTTTTGCGACAGGATCTTATTGATCGAGGATGGGAAGATCGCGGAGGAAGGGACGCATGAGGAGCTGCTCGGAAATGGGAAACGCTATACGGAGCTTTTTGAGATGCAGAGCAGGTACTATCAGGAGGGAGAGTTAGTATAGGTATGAAAGAAAATGAAAAAATGACATGGAAGGAAAAGGTTCAGTTGAACAGACGAGCTTTTTTCCTCTGGTATAGGGAGTATCCGGCGCTGTTTGTGTCAACTGCATTAGCTTCCCTGTTCAACGCTGTATTTCCCTATGTAACGCTGTATTTCTCGGCGCAGCTGTTAAATGAGCTGGCAGGAGCGCGGCGGCGGGAGGTGTTAGTACAAAAAGTCGTGATCTTACTTGTGGTGGAGGCTGTAGTGCTGCTGCTGAAGGCGGTGGTTTTCCGATGGAAGAGTGCCATATCGGATTGGACCTGTATCCATTTCTATGACCGCAAACGTCAATTTGACAAACTGTTGTCCATGGATTTTAGTGATGCGGAGTTGCCCGGGACACAGGCGTTATTGGCGGAGGTGCAGCAGACTGCAAGGTGGAGAAATTATGGGATACGGAGAATTTACACACAATTTGAGGAGTTTTTGGAGGCACTGTTTAGGCTGTTAGGTGGAATCGCCCTTTCGGTCTCATTGTTCCGGCTTCCGGTTCGTGCCAATGCAGGGGGGATCACCCTGTTAAACCACCCTCTGTGCATCTGGCTGTTGATATTGCTTCTCTGTGCTGTGACATTCCTATCGCCATGGTTGGATACAATTGGTAAAAAGTGCGTGATCGAATGCGAAGAGGAACTCAAGCTGGGAAATCGTTTTTTTGTTTTTTTTGGAGCTTTGATGAGTGAGGATAAGCGTGCACTGGATGTTCGGTTATATGGACAGGAGCGTTTTTTTACACAGTTGAATCCGATAGAAGATGATTTTGGGACCCGTTCGAAACTTGCCCGGTTTTCAAGGGAAAGAGGGGGATCGCTTGTGCGGCATCTGCAGCGGTATCCAGGATCTTTGGCGGGTTTATTTATCTGTTTGTCTGCTTAAAAGCGTGGGGAGGCGCTTTTGGCATCGGTTCTGTCACACAGTATATTGGTGCGATCACTGCAATGTCACGCGGGCTGGCAAAGCTTCTGGAGCTTGTAGGGGATGCGGGTATCAATGCCTTTTATCTGAAGCGGGAATTTCTGTTTTTGGATATCCCTAACCACATGTATCAGGGGTCTCTCACTGTGGAGAAGCGTTCTGACAAAAATTACGAGGTGGAATTTCGCAATGTGAGCTTTCAGTATCCAAATACTGACGTGTACGCGCTGAAAAATGTCTCCTTGAAATTCAGGGTGGGGGAGCGCCTTGCGCTTGTCGGACAGAATGGTTCCGGCAAGACGACGTTCATTAAGCTGCTGTGCCGCCTGTATGACCCGACAGAAGGGGAGATCTTACTGAATGGGATTGATATTCGAAAGTATGATTATCGGGAATATATGAATGTGTTTTCTGTGGTATTTCAGGATTTTCAGCTGCTTGCCTATTCTGTGGGGCAAAATATTGCTGCCTGTGCGGTATATGATCAGGAGAAAGTGAAAAACTGCTGCCAGAAAGCGGGATTTTGGGAGCGCGTGGAGACAATGTCGGAGGGATTGGATACCATCTTGTATAAGGATTTGACGGAGGAGGGAGTAGAGATTTCCGGCGGTGAGGAGCAGAAGATTGCAATTGCGAGAGCTATGTATCGGGATTCGGCTTTCCTGATCCTCGACGAGCCGACCGCCGCACTGGATCCGATGGCGGAGTATGAGATTTACACGCGGTTAAATGAGATTGTCGAGGACAGGACTGCGATCTATATCAGCCACCGCCTTTCCTCATGCCGTTTCTGCGATGAGATCATTGTCTTTCACGAGGGGAGCATGGTGCAGCAGGGAAACCATGAAACGCTCTTGGCGCAGGAAGGCGGTAAGTATAGCGAGTTGTGGAACGCGCAGGCACAATATTATGTTTCTGAGGCGTCATAGTCCTGGCGGGTATATTTTTTCAGATGTGTCATTTCGGGGTAGAGTTCTCCTGTCCGTTGTATGTACGAGTCTGGCGACGGACAGGAGGAATTATTAATCTACTCCGTCAAACAATTGAGCGAAATCAATTTTTATATTAGGAAACATATGGATTTTCAATTCTTCCTTGTTCTGTTCTGTAACGGTTGCAATCAGTCGGTATTCTGCGTCATCAATCAAATTTTCATCGGGTGACAGGACATAGATTTCCACTTGCTTTTTTCTCCAGTCCACAATCCAATACTCTGCGACTTCGACTTTTCTGTACAATTATTTTCTTACATTGCCTGAGGTTCAAAACGGGGATATGTACAGACTGGCATCGAGGAATAAGAATCAGTTTATCCAGAGTGGGAAGTTGGATATGGAAAGGATTCTGGTGAAATTTGTGGAGCATTTTGATGATGTCTATGGTGATCAGAATGAGAAGTTCCTTGAGGAGGATGGGCGGCGTTATTTTATGCTCTATCTGAAACCGATTATTAATGGAAAGGGAAATTACTATGTGGAATCCCGCACCAGAAATCAGGAACGGACTGACCTGATCATTGACTATCAGGGAGAGCAGTTTATCGTCGAAATGAAGGTGTGGCGCGGAAATACCTACAACGAGCACGGCGAAGAGCAGCTCACAGGTTATCTCGAACATTATCATTTGGAGCAGGGCTATATGCTTAGCTTCAATTTTAATAAGACGAAAAGAGATCAGAGTGAAAAAGATTAAGGTCGGTGACAAGTTATTAGTGGAGGCTGTTGTGTAAATTTGTTTCTTATTGACTTACAAAAATACTGATATACACGTATACAAGTTATTGACAGATGGGGAATAGTTGTTATATAGTAGGAAAGGAATTAATATACATTGTGATAATTGCGTATGAATGATGGAGGTTATGGAAAAATGAAAGCATACAAGGATTTGAGCAAGGAAGAATTGCGTGCACTTCAGGCAGAGCTACAGGAAGAGTATGAAAAGTTGAAAGAATCAGACATTAAACTTGACATGTCGCGCGGTAAGCCGGCAGCAGACCAGCTTGACCTGTCCGTGGGTATGCTCGATGTGCTGAACAGCGAGTCCGTATTCAAGGGCGAGGATAAGGTGGATCTTAGAAACTATGGGGCGTTTGACGGCATCAAGGAGGCAAAGGAGCTTTTTGCGGAGCTTATGGAGTGCCCTGTGAACCATGTAATGGTATTTGGCAATTCCAGCTTAAGTATTATGTATGACTTGGTATCGAGGGCGATGGTACATGGCATCGGTGGTAATACACCATGGTGCAGGCAGGAGAAGGTAAAGTTCCTGTGTCCTGTGCCTGGATATGACAGACATTTTGCGATCACGGAGAGTTTTGGTATCGAGATGATCAATATTCCGATGGATGAGAATGGTCCGGATATGGATCTGGTAGAAAAGTATGTCAATAACGATCCAGCAGTCAAGGGTATCTGGAATGTTCCGAAATATACCAACCCTGCTGGTGTTGTATACTCAGACGAGGTTGTCAGGAGATTTGCAAACTTAAAGCCGGCGGCACCTGATTTCAGGATTTTCTGGGACAATGCGTATGCATTCCATCATATCTATATTGATAATAAAAAAGAGATGCTGAATATCGTTACAGAGTGCGAGAAGGCAGGAAATCCGGATATGTATTATGAGGTGTGTTCAACTTCAAAGGTGACATTCCCTGGCGCAGGCGTAGCTGCATTAATTACTTCACCAACCAATCTTGCAGAAGTGAAAAAGACAGTAACTTTGCAGACCATCGGATTTGACAAGATCAATCAGATGCGCCATGTAATGTATTTCAAGAATGCAGCGGGTGTGCATGCGCATATGGAGAAGCATGCAGCACTGTTAAAGCCTAAATTTGAGGCGGTTCTGGACTGTCTTGAGAAGGAACTTGGCGGATTGGAAATCGGCAGCTGGATCAAGCCGCTTGGCGGATACTTTATCGCGTTTGATACTTTGGAGGGCTGTGCAAAACGTGTCGTGGCTCTCTGCAAGGAGGCTGGTGTGGTCATGACACCGGCTGGTTCGACCTTCCCATACATGAAAGATCCCGCTGATACAAGTATTCGTATTGCGCCGACCCTTCCGACACCGGAAGAACTCAAGCAGGCGTGTGCAGTGTTTGTACACTGTGTAAAGCTGGCTTCGATTGAGAAGTATTTGGCAGAATAATAATTTTTCATCAAATAGAATCCCCCAAAGTGCAGAATGCTAATGTGGCATTGCTGCTTTGGGGGATTTTTAGTTGATTTAGTAATATAATGCAAATAAACAGTATAAAACAGTTGACAACAGTTAAATACTGTTATATACTGTTTGTACAAGAGCGGATCAAAACTCTTTTGACAGGAATCGTTAGATTGGACTTGCGACGGTTTCTGAGTGTTCATGAACAAATAGCATAGAGTTCTTCGCCCGGGAAAATACTGATATATCATTATAGAAATATCAGGTGTTGTATTCAGCATTATTTTCTGAATGTAGTATGAATGGGCGAAGACTCGGCAAATAAAGGATGTGGATAAAACGATGAATTTGATAATTAACCACACTACGATGCAGCCTGTTTACGAGCAGATTGTGTGTCAGATCAAGGACAAAATCATGCATGGGGAACTAATTGAGGAAACGATGCTTCCGTCGGTCAGGACGCTGGCAAAGGATATCAAGGTCAGCGCATTGACAGTCAAGAAGGCATATGACCAGCTCGAAGCAGAAGGTTTTGTCGTCACAGTGCACGGAAAGGGAAGTTTTGTGGCGTGCGCGAATCAGGCACAGATGCTCGAGGAGAAGAAAAAGGAAGTGGAGGCGGAGTTTGAGCAGACGATCCGAAAGGCGCGAAGCTGTGGCATGGAAGACAAAGAGATACAGGAATTGTTTGAAATCGTGCTGGAAGACAGCTAATATCGTAAGAGACATGCGGATACATTATCAGACGGTGAGCAATGGAAAACTGATTTAGGAGCAAACAGGTTCTGCGCTTCGTATAAAATATTTTATGGTGCAGATTTACAGATAATAGGAAAGGCAGGTAAATAATATGGTTAAGCTGAACAGTGTAGTCAAACAGTATGACAGTTTTCGGCTGGAATGTTCGATGGAAGTACCAGTAGGGCAGGTTACAGGACTGATCGGAAGGAATGGCGCCGGCAAAAGTACGGCATTCAAGGCGATTTTGGGTCTGATCCATATAGATGGGGGAACGATAGAGTTATTTGAAAAAGATGCAGCAGCGCTCACACAGGCGGATAAGGAACAGATCGGGGTGGTGCTCTCTGATTCGGGCTTTTGCAGTTATCTCACCATCAGGGATTTTCTGCCGGTTCTGGATGCAATGTATGCAGACTTTTCAAAGGACAAATTTGCGGCAGATTGTGAGAGGATGGGGCTTCCGATCAAGAAGAAGATCAAGGAGTTCTCTACTGGCATGAAGAGAAAACTGCAGATACTGGCAGCGCTCTCGCACAATGCAAGGCTGTTGATACTGGATGAACCGACCGCAGGGCTTGATGTGGTGGCAAGAGATGAACTCTTAGGGCTTCTGCGCGAATATGCTGAGAACGGAGACCGCAGCATTGTAATCAGTTCACATATTTCCAGTGATCTGGAAGGAATCTGTGATGATGTTTATATGATAGATAATGGTGAAATCATATTACACGAGGATACAGATGTGCTCTTAAATGAGTACGGATTATTGAAGGTAACAGAGGAACAGTTTACTAGGCTTGACCAGACGCATTTGCTGAAAACGAAGAAGGAGAACTTCGGTTACAGCTGTCTGACAAATCAGAGACAGTTTTATCAGGATAATTATCCGACGGTCGTGATCGAAAGAGGCAGCATTGATGAAGTGATTACCATGATGACAAAAAATAAGTAAGCCCATATAGGGCATGTGCTTACTTATTTTTAGAAGAACGCAAGTGCAGCGTTCTTCCGGGGCTTAATGCCGCAAATAAAAAGCCCATATAGGGCATGTGCTTACTTATTTTTAGAAGAACGCAAGTGCAGCGTT
>CAMWLV010000105.1 GCA_947175175.1 uncultured Lachnospiraceae bacterium | reverse complement strand
TCATAAAGCCCCGCCTTAAAGCCGCCCTCATATTGGATATTTCCCTCTTCATCATACAATACGCCTTCCCCATCATACCAACCATCTAGGAAATTTCCCTCGTAAAGTAACTTGCCTTCATCTGTACAAAGCACGCCTTCACCGGAAAATACACCCTCTGAGAAACCGCCCTCATACCACAGAATGCCATCTCTGGAATAGAGCTTTCCGTTTCCTTCATACATATCATCCTTAAATTCACCCTCATAGAGCAGCAATCCATCCTCTGTATATAACACTCCCTTGCCGTCTTTGCTGCCATCCTTGATTTCCCCTGTATAAACCACCATGCCGTCCTCGTTATATAACGAAGTATAGCCATCTCCAAAACTGCCTTCCATAAAACTGCCCGATGACATCACCTTACCTCCCTCGTAGAGCGTACCGCTCCCTTCGTAAGATCCGTTGGTAAATTCACCTTCGTAGATAAGTGTTGTCCCTTTATAAAGTGCACCATGACCATCATAAATTCCATTCGTAAAGCTGCCCTTATATTTTGCCTGCCCATTCTCTGTATACAGGTTGCCATCCCCCTGGTAATAACCTCCCTGATAGTTTCCCTGGTACTTTAAATGTCCGTTTTGATAATATTCCTTTCCATTTCCTTCATATAGTCCTTGTGTAAATGTTCCCTCATAGCAAAGCTGACCATCCTCATAATACAGCTCTCCAGTTCCGCTGTATCTGTCATCCTCAAAACCACCTCTATAACAAAGCTGACCATTCTCATAATACAGTTCCCCGGTGCCACTGTATCTGCCTTCCACAAAACCACCTCTGTACCGAAGCTGACCATCTTCGTAATACAGTGTTCCTGTGCCGTTATATTGGTTTGCCGCAAAACCACCCTGATAGCAGAGCTGACCATTCGAAAAATAAAGCACTCCTTCGCCTTCATAACATTCCTTGGAAAATCCACCATGATATAGAAGCCGTCCTTCATAATCATATAGCGTCCCTTCACCCTCGATCCTGCCATCTGACAAAGTACCCTCAAACAATACAGTACCCATACTACCCGAGAGCAGCCTGACCTTTCCACTGTAGTTTGCCTGCTCATTGCTGTTAATTACTATTGTCTTTGTGAAGAATTTGGAGACAACAATCGGATGCAGAAAACGTATATACAAAAGCGGAAGGAACAAAATCAGCAGCACTGCCACAACCGCCAGTTTCTTTGCTACATAATAATTGCCTGCAGTAAAATAATCTCTAAGTGACGTCGGTTTTTTCTGTCCAAACTCCTTTGCTTCCTTTTTCACGTCATTTACAACAACCGACACAATCGCATCTGGGTTTAACGCTTTTTTTATTTTTCTGGCGGCCGCAAGAAATGGCATCTTGACCACATTCGCCAACCGTTTGCTTCCTTTTTTGATCACCTGTGAAAGCGCTGCCATTTTATCCCCCCTTACTGCTCTGTTGTCTCTATTGTTTTTAATGTTTCTATGTTTTTTATAGCCTCTGTGTCCTCTATGATTGAAAGTGTTCCGATTGTATCAAACTTCAGACATTCTCTGGTATATTGAGGAAATACAATCTCATATATGAGATATCCTGCAAGTACAGCCACAATCAAACAGAAAACGATTTTTTTGACAACAGGAAACGCCAGTTTGATTTTATCCCACACTCGGAACCAAAAGGTATTTGGCCGGATATGTCCGCCATCTGAAGCTTTGACAAGAATCCCTTCTAAGGTCTCATACTCCTGATATACCCCAAGCAGCCCTTGTGTTCCCCTGTCATGTTCCCCTGACATAAGATCTTGTATAAACACTGGAATTTCACTGCACTTTTCAAGCGCAAGTTCCTTTGCAAACAATGCAGTAAAAATATCCGCCAGCCCCTTGTAAATTTTTTCCGTGCACTCTTCCCATGAAAGCAATATTCCCTCTAGTTGATACCGAAAATGAATGGAAAGTGATGCATCAACCAGGATGTGATCAACCGACATCACCTCTGACATCAAGAAATCAGGCATGTCCAAAATCAGCAGCCTCTGGAGAAGTCTTTTTCCAATCGCTATCCTTTCTGCCAGAAGACAATCCTCGTCCTGCAGTTTCTGAGCAAGCGTCGTCTGCTCATAATAACAAAACACAAGACAGAGCCCTCCACGTGCGGAAAAGCATTCATAGTATTCCTCAAAATTTTCAAAGCTGCCCTCGCCCGTAAATGCATGAGCAAGCGCCTTGATCAGCTCTGTCTCCTTTACGCAGTAGACAAGGTACGCTTCCTGTGCGGCCTCATTCAACTCCCGGCATCGATATATGTCATATGTCTCGTTCTCTCTCTCCCGGCATATTACATAATAACGATGTGTCATACTCTCTATGATCATGCACACACTTCCCTTACGAATTTTTGTCCCTTATCACAACATAAGTTGATGCCGTCAGTTGCGGATCATCCATGCTCACAGCCCTAATTTCATATACACCTGGCTGATTTGGCGCGGTGTACATTCCATTTTCATCAATACTTCCACCATCAGACTCTTTGACAGACCAGAACACTCTGCTGTCACTGATACCCGCAATCAGCGCTTCAAAATAGTAACTCTCGCGAACATACATATTCTTCATATCTGGATTAATCTTCATCACAGGCGCCTCACTGTCTGTCTGACTCATCCTGTCATCTTTTACTGCCATCCAGTGAACCGTCACCTGTTGCTGCGCAGTATCACGCATGCACTCTATCCCAATCTGAAATGACCCTTTTGTCATATCCACTCTTGCTGCCAGCTTGACAGGCGCTCTCTGTTCCGCCTGTTCAAAGATATCCTGATCCCCATACATAATAGAGGAATTTTCACCATTTTCACCTTCCTGTCCAAGTGTCATATACACTGCTCCAAGTCCCAGTCCATGCACAATTTCCTCGGAATAAAACCGCTTCCCCTTCAGACCGCCGATTCCCATATAGATTGTCACAGTTCCACAAGCTGTCTGTGTTTTTTGCTCCGCCTCCAAAGCGTTGTGCCTTCCTGCGGCGGTCTCCTTTCGTGCATTCTCCTCCTGCTGCTTCTGCTCCATCATACGAACCGCCTGTGTATAGGGCGCCGTGTCAATGTACTGTGCAAAGGGCATGGATTCAATCGCGTCGATCAGATAAGTCCCCCCCCCGCGCACCACAGAAATCCTTGCAATGCAGATTCCATGCCGGCCTGTACTACTCATCACATCTTCCATAACACTGTGGTAATAATGCTCTCGCATCTGGACAATCGGACTCGTTCCCGCAATCAGCAAATTGCTGCTGCCCCTAAGTTCAAAATTCTGCTTTTCATCTCCTACTTCCAGCAAAAAGCTGCCCACCGCCGGCTTTAATGCTCCCTTTGCTTTCCTTACCGGAAGCGCCCGAAATCTTTTTTTCAGATAATATACGGAACTCTGTTCGTTATCTTCCTCTGAGAAAGCGATGTGCGTCGCCTGCTCTTCGATTCCCTCTACACCGATACATTCCAAATCATATGAAAAACACACTGGTTTTGACTGATTGATCTTTTCCACCATAACTTCAAGTTCAAATTCCTGCTCTGGAGATACATACCGCGGTACAGTCTGCGTAATACGAATTCCATGGTTCTCATATAAAACTGTATTTTCCTCAAAAATTCCTCTGACGGTCTGCTTCCCATCAGGTTTGACACTGCTCAGATAGAGATGATACCCCTCCTGATATTTATTAAACTCTTCATTGGAATCATGTGATGCCGCGATACTGTGAACCGCTTCCTGCGCTTTTTCCTGATACTCAATATACAGATACAAGTTGTTATTTGCCTCGTCATCCTCCTGGTAATCGGCAAAACCATCAATCATTCCAAGTTTTTTCAATACAGGTTTTTCAACAACAATCTCACGCCCAGCATCATCTAGTGCAAGACCTGTCTCCACAGAAATCGTTTCTTCATCAACGCCGACTACATTCAAGCCGCATACTACACCCATTCCATTCATAAAACGATTTAAAATTCTGCGCTTATCGTTCATATATCTCTGCTCTGCCTCAAAATCATCCACACTGAGCAGCTTTCCATAAAAATAGCGATTTCTCTCAAAATGGAAATAATTTAAGTTTCTCATATCTGTCCTTCCTCCCTATAGTTTTGTAAACGGAATTGATGACTGTCCATCAAGCACTGTATCCCTGAAATCAGAAAGGATACTGTTCATTCCGAGATAAGTATGCGAGCCGAGAAAGAAATACTGCTCCAGCACAACAAGCTGACATTCCATATGCGCTGGTTTCTCATTTTCAATCAAACGTGCAACAATGCGGCGCTCCTTTTTATCCAGCCCTTCCTGGTGCTCGATAATCACAGTAAACTGATAGCAGTTCACCCCATATAACTGTTCTAGCTGTCTCTTTCTGCTCAGGTTTGTCATATATGGCTTCACCTGATAATACTCCACTAGATATGGACGTCTGCCCAGATAAAGTTCCAGCACATCCAACAGCCCCTGTGCTGTTCCTCGTCTCGCATACAGCATTGCTGCATTTGCAATCAACTTTCTTAGCTTTTCCTTCTCCCAAAGCTGGCTATCCTTCACCGCCATCCACTGCGCAAGTTCATCCAAATATCCCTCATGCGTGACCTCTGGAACCAAATAAGCTGCCACGCAGTCTATACGCCGTGTCATATCCTCGTGGATGGACTGGAAAATACCCAGATACCGCTCAACAAAAGAAAGACTCTTTTTATCCTGGCTATATAAGTCAGGAAGATATTCACTCCATGAATGATAATCAAATTTGAGTTTGATTTTCTCAATCACAAGGTCATAACTTTCATAGCCGGAAGCCTCAAGCTCAAACCACAGATACCGTCCCCTTGCTCCCGATATCAAAAACTCCTGTGCACCTTTGTATTGTTTGGATTGTACTTTCCCGCCTGCGCCTTGCGGCGTATCCGATGTAAAAAGCTTAACGGTGCAAAAACTGACCGTTTCCTCATCTGCAAAAAGCTCTATGCTGTGCCATTTCGTTCCCGATGTACCACTGTCAAGCGGCTCTGATCGAAAATATCCGCGCCCTTTTTCGAGAATAAGTCTGTCGTTCTCCCATCTGGCATTGACAAGCGTTCCTTTCTCAAAATCCATCTGCTTGTTCAATAAAAAATACTTTGGTATATACTTCATACTAATTCCTTATCATACTAATAGAACTGTCAATTCAAACTGTTCCAGATAACAGAGTGCATTTACAGGCATATTGTAGTCACCGTTTGCACTCACTGTAACGCCTTTTCCCTGTGCCTGAACAGAAAGTGTCCTGACCTCGTTTACACACACAAGAGTCTCCACTACACGGTACAGCTTTCCATATAACAGAGGTTTTCCAAAATCAAACAGCTCCGCTGCAAAATACTGTCTGATGGCTCCCTCCACAGTTTCCCTGATATTTTTATAATGCGACTTTCCGACAAGCTCCACAAACAAAGTTACTCCGACATATTCCGGCTGGCATACCACAAGCCTTGTGCCAAGCATCCTTTTTGCCTCCATGTGACGATAAATATTTCGTTTACAGACCTCACTCAAAACAGGCTGCAAATGATAAGAATATGGCTTTACGACAAGCAGAACCGTATTCTCATTCTCCATTCCCAGCCCTGCGATCTGCCCGCCCGAAACCGCCTTGGCTTTGTGAACGCAAATTCCTGGCGTTGTCCTGACTAATCGCTCGTAATCTTCCATTGTGACAGCGCGTTCTCTGTTTTCACATTCCCTGAGGTAGCGCTCAAAGCATGCATCAATACTCTCCTTCTCGCAGCCTCCAAGCGTGTCCACCGCGTTATCTGCGGCAGCAGGAATCGTGCCATCCTCAAATATTCTCAATTGATTTCTCTTAATATTTCCCTGGATTCCAAGTGATGTCTTATAACGAATCAGCCGCAATGTTCCCTTGGGTGCCATCCCATGTTCGCAGTCTCCAAATTGCAGCAGCCCCCGCTCCTCATCAAACACATAATGTCTGCTTTCCTTTCCAGATGCGTAAAAATTCTCCACTCTCTGGTAAGGCTCATAAACACCTTTTTTAACCGGATGCTCCACAATAAGCTCCAGGTCATCCCACAGCAGTTCATCCGTCTCAAGGTCAATAATCTGACAGGGTAAGCCGTTCATCTCAAATACACGGTTTCTCGCAAATGCAGTCTCATACAACACAACCCAAAAGCGTGCATCCTCCTGAACAGGCATCTCAAACAGAATCGTTATCCTGTCCTCCTCTGTGACACGGACAAAAACATCTACTGGAAACCATAGACCATCCTCTTCCAGGTAGCACTCAAGTTGTCCGTGAAAAGCCAGACGATGACCTAGTTCAAATGCGTCCTCCCCCTTTTTTAGCTCAGTCGTTGCAATGTCCACCATCGTTTTGGTCTGACTTACAGGAATACTATTCCACCCAATCCCCATAAGCACTGGTAAAAAGTCGTATTCCCCCTCTGCCAGTGTCAGGCAGATTCCAAAAGGTTCTTTATCGTAATCCTGACAATTTCTCTTGATATAATCCGCATCTGCGGAAAGGCAAAGCTCACCACTGTATAATAAACTGCAGGTCTCATCCTTTTTCACAATACAGTCAAACTTTTTTCTTTCCTTTCCACATATGAGGCTTACTTCAATTCCCACAAACGGTTCAAAGCCTTCCACAACCGGCATTCGCCTGATTCCGTTTTCCCTCAGCAAAAAATGAATGTGACAGTTCCGAAGACTCAAAAAAGGTCTTTCCATCCAAATACAAAAGCAGTCTCCCGCCTTTGGATCATCCCCAAATACAGCACAGCTCCTTCCATATCCGTCTTGAAAATATTTTCCGTCAAAAATCTCCCGTTTGTCCCCTGTCCTGCGCTCACAGTAAAGCAGTTCATTCTTTACCACACTTCTTGGACACTGCGTCTCGTAACAGATATCGCCCGCATACAGCCTCGTATTCTCAGGAAGGAAGAAATTTCTTTCGACGTTCTCCAGCATAGCAAATGTTGATACAGGTTTCTTTCTGCGCCGCTTCATTCCCAGTAACCTTAGAAACATATGGTACTGCTCTGGTGTCACTTGATCCAGATGAAACTGCTGCATTTCCTTCATCCACGACAAAAGCTCCAAAAAGGTAATTCCCGGATCATGCTCATTATAATCAGTCCATTCCTTACTCAGTTTGGAAATCTTCTTTTTATGGTCAGAAAGTATCTCCTGATACCCTTCATCATCCAAATTAAGCTGTGGCAGCATACCCCACACTCCTTATCCATAGACTCCAAAAAAGTCATTCTACATCAATCTGAAGGCTGTGCGTTCCGCTTACCACCAGCAGATAACGCATCTCCTTCGCTTTTTCCAAATCAATTTCCCAATGTTTTTCACCCCGCATATCGGTTGCTGTAATACGAATATTCTTCACAGCCACTACTTGTGGGATCTCCTGAAGTACGTTCAAAAGCTGTGGCTCTGCTGGCAGTTCTCCCAGCGAAAATCCCATGTGATCAAAGTTGCCGGTAACTGGATTCAAAAACGCCTCCAGCCTCTCCTGCGCCGCACGACGCACTTCAAACACTTGATTATAGGTGTCCACAACAAGCGCTGCTGATACATGCAGCATGACAAAATCAGGCTCCCGTACCGAAAAATTCTCCTCCTTCTCTGCTCCCAGCGTCATTCTCGGCACAATATAATTGATTGTCCGTTCCCGTATAACCTCAAAATACTGTCTTCCCTGTTCATAATCTTTTTGTAGCAAAACCAGTGTGATCGCTCCCGGCTTCCTTTTTCCATATCGATCCAGATTCGAAAAACATTGTGCACGTATGATGCTGCGGCTTGCCTCCTTTGCCAGATCCTCAAAATCACGGCATGTCACAGCTCGTCCGCCATGGCGGAGCGAAGCCGCACTCCTCTCGACAACCTCACTTACGGACTCCTGCGGAAGAGCGCCCGCTGTTGCCTGATAATTACACACATCGCTGATAAATCCGATATCCGACGCAAGTGTTTTGATGCTTCCTGCCGGAAGGTTTCCACCGATTCGGTCCAGAATCTCCTCCTGTGATGACTGCATTCCCTTTATCGCTGTGGAATTTGGATAAATCCCTTTGATAAATGGGTACTTCTTCACAGTGCCATGTTCATACTCCTGGTCGTAGTCAATCAATCGAATCCAATAGCGTTCCCGCCCAAACAGTCTTTTTTTTGCAAAATCTGTCTGCCCCATAAAGGTTATAAGTCCTGTCCTCTTAAAATGAGAGGTCTCATCAATCACATTCAAGCTCTTAAAACGCCCATCTCCATAGTATTCATACCCAATATTGGGTACTGTCTCTTCCATTCCCTCTTCCATCAGTGCAAGGAAACGAACAGGTCCCATATCAATCGGTTTGTCAAAACCAAAGTACATGCACATCTTATCCTCGCCGCGGCACTCTGCCACCGCAAACTTATCATCTTCTCCCACAAGCTGCCTTGCTGTCCATGTTTCGCGTTCCAGATTGTTTTCCCGCACAATCAGATCTGGTATCAGATCATTTTTGTTGTATTCATACCGCAGTTTCATCAGACTAATCCGTGGTATTACATAATTTCCTTTCATTTTATAGAAATTATTCATTCCTGCCACACGCATTCTGATACAGCACACACTTCCCGAATTAACCAAAAAAGGCTGCATATCTGCTGGACAGTGAAAGGATACTCTGACCTGGCGCCGTTTAATTCCATGTTCAATGGAAAAGACATTGTCATATCTGTCATTTTCAAAAAGCCTGCGGAAACCTTCTCCGTTATAATATTCCCATATGACACTGCGAACGCTGATATCATATTCCTGATCTACCTTAATATCTGACCGCCGCATGATCCATTTCCAGTTAATCGGATTTTCTGTCATATATTCCTCCAGTGGAACGCTCAGAAAATCCAAGTCAAATTCCATATGTATCACAGCATTTTTCTTGCCAAATACCTCGTCAGAGGCAATATAGCATTCCATATAGGGCATTGGTCTTTCTCCAAACGGGAAAAATGTGCGGACAGGCTGCTCTGCGCCATCAGCATAAATCAGCTCCGGCAGCGCCTCCCCTTTTGACCGGATATAGATTTTCTCAAAATATTTCCCCTGAAAGCGCCTGCCATCCTTGATATCTACACGGATTCCATATCCTTGTTCCTCTCCGTCATCGTCATACAACATTGCAAAAGGCGGCTGATGAACTCCTTTTTTGAATACGAGTGCTCCATTCTCAAACCGCTCCTCCTCGAATCGCTGCATCCCTTCCTCGCTATAATATACACAACTTGCATTGTCCTTGGATAACAGAACACTTCCATCAAAATCTTTTCCTGTAAAAGTAACTGTTATTTCCGCCTCTTTCCTGATATTCAAAACAGAACGATGCATAATCGAAATACCATGACTTTGCAGATTCTCCTTGTCCTGACAAAAGAGAGGGAATTGTCCTGCAAAGGGTACATTTTGCGTCTTTTGATATAAAAGGGATATTTTATCCTGACCAGGAACACTCAAAAAAATCTCCTGAAGCTCCGAAGGCATCACAAACACATCATCCGTTGTCTCAAATATGTGCTGTCTGCCTTCCTCACCATCCGCAATCAGCTGCGTTCCGCGCAAAACAGGAGTGCCATCCGCATCATTGTTCACCAGGAGAAACGTGATATATCCCTCTGCCGGCACTGCTGGTCTTTGATGGGCCTGAAGCTTATTTAGAAATTCTATATGACATTTTTCAGAAAGCCTGTTAAAATGTTCGATTGTTCCCGAAAACATATCAGCAAAGAGAAAGGCAAGCACTGCCCCAGAATCAGGTATTGCCTCGTCAAAACGCCACTCTGGCGTATATGCTTCTGCCTTTTTTCTGATCGTTTCTATCAAACTCTCCCTCGTCCTGCTGTCAAGCTCCAAGTCCATCACCTCCTGTATTGTCCTATATTAAAATAGTTCGTTTCCGTCTTTCTGATGTCAACTCTCTACATTTCCCTCATGAATGTAATATGGGTATACCAAATTATAAGGACTGTTGGTAGACCGCACCACATAACTGATAAATATATTGAGCCGCCCTTCACGCTCTGGATCGGTTTCCACCTGAACCTGAATATCCGTAATCCGCGGTTCCCATATGATCAGTGCATTCTGTATCTCCATCTGCATCTGCAAAAGAATAGACGGCTCCATTATCTCAAAAGCAAATTCCTGTATACCGCATCCAAACTGCGGCAGCATCATACGCTCACCTTTTCTTGTCATTAATATCACGCGAATGGCTTCCTTGATATCCTCCTCATATTCAGACATCTTGATCGCTCCAGTCACCTCATCGACCTGAACCGGAAATTTCCAGCCTCGTCCCAAAAAGTCCCTGACTGTTTTTTCTTCTTCCATTCCAACAGCTCCTTTCGATATCACTGAACCTTGAGCATCGCGGCCTTGACTTCCATCATCGCACTTGACTGCGCTTTTAGACTGCCCTGCGTTTTCACTTCGAGCATATTACTTTCCATCTTTGTACTCTGTCCCTTGATCTTCAATGCCTGTCCCGCATTCAGATCAATATTGTCTGCATCAAGCGTCAGCTTCTTTCCTGTCCCGTCCAGTGTCACCATCGGCTTTCCGCCAGACTGCAGAATCAGTTTCTTTTTGGCTTCTATTGTCACTTCACCCTTTTTCCCATCAACCCGACAGAGATTTTCCCCATTTTTATCTCTAATCATAATTACCTGTTCTTTGTCCTCGAGTGATATATTCAGTTCTCCCTTTGTCTGTATGACAATGCGCTCCTCATTCTGTGTCTCATCAAAAATGATCTGATGACCACCCTTTGTGATCAATTTCTTGATAGAATTTTTGTCATTTGCTGTCTCAGGCGGCAATTCATTTTTTTTGTTCCACAGACATCCTAATACAATTGGACTGTCCAACTCACCGAGCAGGTAGCCGATCACAACAACCGAATCGATCTCCGGAAGGGTATAGCTGCCATACTGTTTCCCTGCGTAACTCTGCATGACAGGAATCCATTCTGAAGTAGATTTTCCCTTTTCTCCGACAAAGTACTCTACCATCACCATGCCCTGATGCTCTTTATCCCAATTCTGTTTGACTGTTCCGAGCATCAGTCCCGGACAAATGCTGTCTAAACGCTGCTCCTGCTGCGTTTTTTCAAATAACATGTCATATAATTCTGCACTCAACTGCTATCCTCCGATCGTAAAGCTTGTCCCAAAACCACTTTCCCCAAAAGAATGCTTCACACTTTTTAAATATACCTTCTCCTTCTTCGCTCCCTCTATTCCAGTTATATAGATAAATCTGCCCGGCACAAGCTCAGGAATACCAATACAGCTTCCTGAACCGCTCTTAAGTCCAGATTCTTTCTCATACTTTAAAGCCGCCACTTTCTTTTTGGCCTGCGCAGAATCTTTAATATCCGCATATTGACTTACCAGCTCCAACGGCATAGGGATCAATGGCAGTGAGTTGGACGATTTGACAGTATCACTCTCCTCAACTCTCACTGCCTTCATCTCGTCGATTCCCTGAACCACAATTTTTTCATAACAATAACCTTCCCGAAGCTGAAAGGATAACAGATTCTTCCCCCATTCCAGAGTCAGAATTTCCTTACGCTGTTTCTGCGGTGTCCGAAAATAAACTGCTCCTGCAAATATAAAAAACTCTTTATTCGCTTTTCCTGCAAGTTCCTTTAAAAAGTCAAAATCAGAAGAATTTTGCGTTACGCCCTCCAAGTCATCTGCACTTGTCTCTACATTGCTAAAATCACTGCACAGATTAATATAATTGCGCATAACGCTCTTCACGATTGCTGCATAGGTCTTTTCTTCATACTTATAATTTTTCCAATTCTGCATCAGCAGGCGCACTACATCCAGAGCTGTTACCTGAATGGAAGGCGCATCACCATATTCTGTCGTAATTTCAGAAATAAATCCTTTGAAAACCCGTGTTCTGGCCGAACCATAACCAAGCTCTACTGTAACCACAGAACCAAGAACCAAAGCAGCTGTAATTGTCGGGGAAAGCATGCGCGTTGCCTGTGTATACACATCTTCCACTGTAAAGCTTGCGCTGCTTGCCTCTTTCTGGGAAAGATCCACACTGACCTGGCTGATTTTTGCCTGAACGATAGTGGCAAGGTCAAATCCATTTGAGGTTACTTTTACAGCGGGCACCGCAAAATTTCCATATTTTGTTTTCAGGGTTTCATAGCTTATGCTGTCTTTCATTAAATCTGCCATAATGTACCTTCCTGTAACCTAGTAAATCATTGCGGAAATAACAGTGAATACAGCACCCGCTATTTGCGCCAGTACAAAGGACTGACACAGTCCTTATGTTGTCGTCAGTCAACAATGCCACCGCATTGCCTCCTTCCTCCGCCTTGTCCTAACGCAAATATCAGGCACTGTTTTTCACTGTTTTTTCTGCAACGCTGTACTGACACCATTATCATAATGCTGGGAGTTTAATCACCTGACCTGGATGAATATCCAACGGATCGCATATCCCATTTGCTTTGGCAATCACACGCCACTGATCTGCAGATCCATACTCTGCCTCAGCAAAATGCCACAACTGGTCGCCTTCCTTGATCGTGCGGAATTTCGTGCGGTCAGGAGATTCCAGCGGCGTCATAAGCCTCAAAAAATCGGTCTGGTTTACCGATTTGAATGTCACATCCAGTTTTGCGCGCACTGGAATGCCGATTGGCAAAAACATTGTAAACTGCTGCTTTACACTTGTCACAACTCCTTTAAAGGTGACACTTCCCCACAGAAAAGTCACCATAGGCGGACGGTGCAGCGTTCCTTTAATATGCGTCAGTGCAATGACTTGTCTTGTGAGTAGCGTCACATCGATTCCTCCTTCAACGGGTATCTCCATTGTCGGTGGAATATAGGTATCAAACAGCAGATTCATCGTAAGTGTAGGGGTTTCTCCTGCCACAAACTGCAAAATCGCACCCTCCTGTCCAGGAATGCTTTTTTCGGAGTACTTTACGCCATTGGACACACTGTATTCTTTTGGATTAAATTGTACAATAATCGGCTGACCGCCCTCCACCAAAAGCATTGCCTTCACAAAACCCACGCTCTAACCTCCTCGTATACTACATACCACGCCTCAGACGCTCCAAATGAAGCCGCGATTCCATGCGTTTCTCAATCTCCTGATACATTCTGTCCATATTCAGCACACGGCTACTATTTCTGAGAAACGCACTCATCTCTTCTTGCTGTTTCTGCACCTGTGTCTTTAATTGAACGATTTCGTCTCTCTGGTCATTCATTTGCCTTCTCACATTTTCATTTTCCGTAATTCTTGTTGCGTGCTTCACGCAGCGCTCAACAATCTCTTGTATCTTCGTCTCACTTGCTTGACTATCTTCCTTTTTCCTTTTTGCTGCAAGATAAGAGAGTTCTAGCCCACTCACAAATTCCTTTTTCTCCTGCTGCCTGCTTTCTGTATATACCTTGTTCAATATGTTTCTATGCAGATGAAAAACCATTTCCTGTGTATTTGAAGTCTCCGTCTGTACTGAGCCTGACACAAGCATGGACTGCAATCTGTTCAAATAACGGTTAATGATAAAATGGTGCAGATCCGTTCGCTCCCTGAAGATATGCTTTTCAGCCTTGCTAGTCAAATTTACCTTGAATTCTCTAGTAACCTGATCGGATGCTCTATTTGTTATTTTACGGCTCAGTCTGGTCTCAATCTCTCTCGTTATCTGATCTGACATTTCATTGACCAGTCTAGTCCCATCATCCTTTCCTGTCTTATCTGCTGTTTTATAAATCAGACTGTTTTCCTCGAGATAGGATACAAATTCCTCTCTCTCCTGTTCTGTGCTTTCTTCATATATCCTGCTCAATAGAGCTCTCTGCAGCGCAAACATTGCTTGCTGCGGATTTGTTTTCTTCGTCTGGACTGATTCTGACACAAGCATAGGCTGCAGTTCCTCAAAGTAACGTTGTATTATGGAATTGTGTAGTTTCTTCTGGATATGTGTTAGCCTTGTCTCAATACCAATCTGCCTTTCTTCTATCTCAGCAAATTGAGAAAGCCGCTGTCTTTCATAGGCTTCCATAAATACCTGCTGCAGTTCCTGAAATTGTGTCTCGTTTATGGTCTGAAGCATTTTGGACACCTTTTTCACTTTATTTTTCAATACATCTGCAAATGCATTGTCTGTTATACGCATTACCTTGCCAAAAGGTTGTTCTGTATCCTCTATAGATATCTGATTTTGGTCTCGAGAATTGACTAATTCGCTTTCAAAGACAGTTTCTGTTTTATTATCTATTTCATTTTTTATCTTATTTTTTGTTTTGCTGCCTTGATTGTTCTCATCTGTACTCGTTACCTGACTCGCTGTTTTCTTTGCCAGATTCGTTTCGAGTTCTTCTGTTACCTGTTCTGTTATCTCCTTTGTCAGATTCGTTTCGAGTTCTTCTGTTACCTGTTCTGTTATTCCCTTCGTTAGATTCGTTTCAAACTCTTCTGTTACCCGTTCTGTTATTTCCTTTGTTAGATTCGTCTCGAGTTCGTCTGCTATCTGTTCTGTTATTTCTTTCGTTAGATTCGTCTCGAGTTCATTCATTACCGCATGAACTATGTTGCTGTTCTGATCTATCTTGCGCTCTTTTATTGCCTGATCGTCCTTCTTATAAAGTAAATGTCTCTCCTCAAGATAAGATGCAAATGCCTCTTTCTCCTGCTCTGTGCTTTCTGCATATATCCTGCTCAACAGATTTCTTTGCTGTTCAAAAACTGTCTCTTGTACGTTTGCTTTTTTCGTCAGCAAATATGCTTCCGATACCATCGCGGACTGCAGTCTCGCAAAATAACGGTCAATTACAGTATTACGTGAATCCTTCTGTATATGTGTCAAACCTGTCCCAATATTAAGCTGTAATTCCTCTGTCTCTGCCAATCGAGAAAGCTGCTGTTTTTCATAGGCTTCCATAAATACCTGCTGCAGTTCCTGAAATTGCATCTCATTTACGGTCTGAAGCATTTCAGACACCTTCGCCGCTTTATTTTTCACTGCATCTGCAAATGTATTGTCCGTTATACGCATCGTCTGTTCTGCATACTCTTCAGACGTTTGATTTTTACCTTGATAATTAGCCAATTCATTTTCAAAGATATCTTCTTTTATATTATTTTCCGATTTATTGTCTTGAAATTTCTCAATTTCAGTTGTTACCTGTTTTGTTATTTCTTTGGTGAGATTTGTCTCGAGTTCTTTTATTTTTTGTTCTGTTGTTTCTTTTGTCA
>CAMWLV010000104.1 GCA_947175175.1 uncultured Lachnospiraceae bacterium | reverse complement strand
GGGGTGTAGATCTTCTGGTGGATATGTTCCCTCAGACAAGCGAATTTGAGATACCAGATTTTCCTCCACTCTGGGCGCTTGCAAAGCCGATGGAGTTTGCCGAGATCGCAAACCAGTTAGATGAAATATCCTGGTCAGCATTGATCATGTGTGTCACAGGTTCTGAGGCTGATTTCGATGCCAATTATGATGCAATGATTTCAGAGTTGGAAAAGACAGGAATGGCTGAGGCTGAGGCTATGTTGACAGATATCATTGCAGAGAAGGTTGCATTGACAAAATAAGAAAACATTTCTGTAAAATTTTTATAAAGAAATGGCAGACTGTTTATTTGCAGTCTGCCATTTTTCTACAGCTCCTTAGTCATCTAATTTCAATTGTTTGCGGTATTCCGCAGGGCTGATGCCGACATATTTTTTGAATTTTTTGTGAAAATAATCTACATTCTTATAACCCACCTGATCGGATATTTCATAGACTTTCATATTCTGCTGCCCGAGAAGTTTTTTGGAGTGCTCAATGCGCCGTTGGTCGACATAGGAGTTGAAGTTTTCACCGATCGCTTTTGTAAAGAGCTTGCCAAGGTAGGCACTGTTGTAGCCAAAGAGCGGGGCGATTGTCTCTAACTTGATATTGTTCTGGTAATTATTGTCTATATAATTGAGGATGTCCTCCAGTATCGAGTCGCGTGACGAGCCGTCATTGCTGTCCATGATGGATTTGACCTGTTCGGAGAGGTATAGGATAATCTCATACAAGTAGTGACAGTGCTCGATGTAGTCTATGATGGCAGAGTTCGAGGGAAACGTCACACGGGAGTTGTTGTATACTTTATTGATATTCTCCTTTAGCTGCAGAAACAGATCCGTGAGAAAGAGCCGGATAGACTCGATGGTGCTGTCCACATTGTACAGGTATTCTTCCATGGAAAAGAGAGTGGCGGCAACTTGCCTGCGGTTGTTTGCCTGCAGATAGTTGGTCAGGGCATCGCAGAATTCGTTCAGCTTGTCATCGCTGATGCGAAGACTGTTTGAGGACAGTTCAGGCAGCTCACTGTAGCCCAGGGTATGCTGCCCCTGGATGCAGAAGAAGCGCCTTTTGATCAGGGCGGAGGCTTCCTCGTAAGAGAGACAAATCTCATCGAGACTTTTGACGGGATGTCCATATGCGAGGAAAAGGGAATCCATTGGGCTTCCTTCTGGAATCTCTGTTTTTTCATAATGGTTCAGAAAATCCTCAAATCGTCTGATTGCAAAATCCCCTTTCAGAAGAACTACGTTTTTGTTGTCTTCCTGAAAGGACTCAAAGGACTGGTGGTCATTGTTCGTAATGTTTAAAAGATCGGCAAAGCGATAGCTCTTGTCCTCCGGTGCAAGACCAAATTTCTCATAGATCACTACCTGATAGACATTGGATACCAGGTTCATGCCCTGTAAGTCCGCAGATGAGAGTTCAGTGCTGCTGTCTGTTTTCCATATACCAGTGATCAGCTCGTGCAGGATAACATCTTTTGCCTTTTTGCGGTAGAGTGCGATTCTATTCGACTTTTGGTGTTCCTTTGTCAGATTTTCCCTGATTGTGCTGATGGCATCAAGAAGCTCGTCCTCATCGATTGGCTTTGTCAAATAATATTCCACGCCATAGCGGATTGCAGCTTGTGCGCTGGAGAAATCAGAATAGCCGCTCAGAATGATAAATTTACCATTGTAGCCCTGCTCCCGTGCAATGCGGATGATATCGATGCCGCTGAGCTTCGGCATGCGGATATCGAGCAGGACAAGACTGGGGGTGTTTTTCAAAATTCCTGAGAGTGCTTCCTCGCCATTTGCCGCTTCACCGCACAGTGTAAATCCGAGATCTTCCCAATCGAGAATGCACTTCAGGCCGTCACGAATATTTTTTTCGTCATCAGCGATTAAAAAAGTTTCCATTGATGTTCTGTCTCCTGTATCAAAGTAACTGGACAATTTTCATGGGAATGTATTGAATTGTTCCATAAAATTGATATAGTTATAGTATATGTTAACAAAATAAAATTGTCAATCTGAGAAGATGGAGTGGGGAAATGAAAGGAAAACAGTATTATTGGATTATAGTCTTATGTGTTTTGGTTATATGCTGCGTTTGGGTGACAGGTTGTGGCAATAATGATAAAAAAGAAACTGCAAACGAGTGTCCGTATGAGGAATTCATTGTGGTGGATGTGTTTGATCTTACAGCAAATTATCAGGGGATTCAGTCGGGATGGTTTGGTGAGGTCGTCAGGAAAAAGTTCAATATGGAGCTGAATATCATAGCGCCCAATATGACAAAAGGAGGAGAGATGCTCTTTGACGTGAGGGTGGCAGCGGGAAATCTGGGGGATCTGATCATCTGTAAAGGGACAAACGGTCAGCTGCAGAATCTGGTCAATGCAGGTCTGCTTTACGATATGGAGAATGATCTTTATGACAAAAATATAATGCGGTATCAAGCTGCAATCGATAATCTGAACAGCAGTGTCCGGCAGATGGGGATTTATGCGATTCCATCGCAAGTGTCCGTCAATGCGCCGACTGTTTCGAGCGAAGGGAGTGAACCAGCGTTTGGACCGTATATCCGATGGGATTATTATGAAGAACTGGGATATCCTGAGATTGATACTTTGGAGGATCTGCTGCCAGTGTTAAAGCAGATGCAGGAGCGCCATCCTGTTACGGAGAATGGCGCAAAGACATATGGCTTTTCTTTTTTCAGGGAATGGGATGACAATATGATGAATGTAGTCAAACAGCCCTGCTGTATGTACGGATATGATGAGTACGGAGTGGTTCTCGCAAAAGCGGATGGATCGGATTATCAGAGTATTATCGATGATGATTCCATATATGTGCGCATGCTGAACTTTTTCTTTGAGGCAAACCAGATGGGGCTGATCGATCCGGGATCGGCGAATCAAAATTATGATCAGTGTTTTAAAAAGTTTAAAAACGGAGAGGTGCTTTTCTCACCGTGGCCGTGGCTGGGCAAATCTGCCCTCAATACGATTTCAAACATGGAAGATCAGGGAAAAGGTTTCATGTTTGCGCCCGTGAAAGATCTGCAGATCTACTCGTATGGCTGCTATCCTTACGGAAATCAGGACAGTATCATAGCGGTTGGTTCCCAGTCTGCGGATCCTGCAAGGCTTGTTGATTTTATAGACTGGCTGTATTCTGATGAGGGAATCATGATGAATGGAGCGAACCTTTTCGGAGCGACGGCAGGTCCGGAAGGACTTACATGGGAAATGCGTGAAGACGGTCCGTATCTTACGGAATTTGGCATAGAGGCTTTGCTGAACGGCGGTGAAGTCGAGATGCCAGAGGAGTATGGCGGTGGAACATGGGAGTCAGGCACATCTACGCTGAATTATAAAACTGTAGTACAGTGTGAAAAGAGCGAGAGGGGGTATTACTATTATTATGACTTGTGGGATAGTGTAAAGGACCTGGATGTGTCTCCTCTGGCGAAGGATTGGAAGGAAAAAATGGGTGCAGACAACACAATGGAATATCTGCAGAAAAGCAATATGCTTCTGATTGCGCCGGGAATGTTGTATACTGCATCAGTGGAGACAGCGGAGCAGTCAACCATACGTTATCAGTGCAAGCGTGCAATACAGAATTATTCGTGGGAAATGGTATTTGCACCGGATCGCCAGCGTTTTGAGGAACTTCTGGATGAGATGCAGGCAGCTGCCAAAAGTTATGGCTATGATGTCATTCTGGAATATGACATGATCCATGCAAAGGCAAAGAATGGAGCGGAATAATTGGGGAAAGTGTAATAAGTGCCACGTGAAAAGGGATAATTTGCAGATATCAGCACATATATTTTTATGGAACCTTTATTATAAGGAAATGAAGCTTTATGAAAAAGAGTATGCGAAATAAAAAGGTTGTGCTGATATCTATTGTTATGGTAATAGCGATTCTGACACAGCAGCCAATGTATGTCCAGGCAGACGAGACAAATCTCAAACTATATGCAAAAGCAGCAGTGCTGATGGATGCGGATTCAGGAAGGGTGTTGTATGACCGCTGCGGCAATGAGCAGCTTGCCATGGCGAGCACGACAAAGATTATGACACTGATTGTCACACTGGAGAATGCCAGTTTGGATGATACGGTGGAGGTGTCCGCTTACGCAGCTTCCATGCCGCAGGTGCATCTGGGAATGCGCAGCGGTGAGCAGTATCGGCTGAGGGATTTAGTGCTCTCCCTGATGCTGGAGTCCCACAACGATTCCGCGGTGGCGATTGCCGAGCATGTGGGAGGCAGTGTGGAGCAGTTTGCGGCGTTAATGAATCGGAAAGCGGCAGAGATTGGCTGCGAGAATACCTATTATATCACACCAAACGGACTGGATGCCGTGCAGGGCGAAAAATTTCATTCGACGACAGCGCGGGATCTGGCGCTTGTCATGTCGTATTGTGTTGCGAAATCACCGCAGAAAGAGACTTTTCTGGAGATCACAAGGACGCCAAACCATTCCTTTACAGATCTGTCAGGTACAAGAAGCTTTTCCTGTGTCAACCACAATGCATTTTTGGGCATGATGACAGGTGCATTGTCAGGAAAAACAGGCTTTACCAACAAGGCAGGGTATTGTTATGTGGGCGCGCTGCGGCGGGATGGAAAGACTTTCGTCGTGGCGCTTCTGGCGTGTGGCTGGCCGAATCACAGGACTTATAAGTGGAGTGATACAAGGACGCTGATGGAATATGGGCTTGCGCACTACAACTACCGCAGTTTTGACGAGGTGGAGCTTCCAGCGGAGGCGAGGACAGATATCATCGTGAGTAACGGACAGAGCGGCCGGATTGGTGAGCGGATGCATGTACCAGTGGAGATTGCCGCAGATGTGACAGGAGTGGAAGGGCTTCTGATGCATGAAGATGAGAAGGTGACGATCACGCTGCACAAGGTAAAAGAGCTCACGGCGCCAGTCAGGGAAGGGCAGACGATCGGATATATCACTTATGCAGTTGGCAGTCAGGAATGGAAGCGTATGAGACTGGTTGCGGCGGGGGGAATAAAGGCAGTTGACCTGAAATGGTGCATTCAAAAGGTAGTAGAAAAGTGGATGATTTCGGAGAATAAGCCGTTTGGTGATATTGTCGTGAAAAAAGATGGGAAAAAGTGAAAAATTTACTAGGCGAATAGAATAATATATGTTATACTAAAATGGACGCGGTTTTTATATTAGTTTATTAGTAATATTGACGAACATAATATACAACTGCGTATAAAATGTTATTTTTTTGAATTTTAAAAATATAATAATGGAGGTCACAAAATGAGTACTACTTCAAGTTTAGCAAGTAAGAGAATCGAATCTTTACTTGATGAAAACAGTTTCGTTGAGATAGGTGCTCTTGTCACGGCAAGAGCGACAGATTTCAATCTGAAACAGACTGAGACTCCCTCAGACGGTGTTGTCACCGGATATGGAGTAATCAATGGCAATCTTGTGTATGTGTACAGCCAGGACGCTTCTGTATTGAATGGTTCTGTCGGTGAGATGCATGCCAGAAAGATCACAAACCTCTATGACCTTGCGATGAAAACCGGTGCACCGGTCATCGGTCTGATTGACTCGGCAGGTCTTAGGCTTCAGGAGGCAGCAGATGCGCTTAATGCTTTTGGTGAGATTTACTTAAAGCAGACACTTGCATCAGGAGTGATTCCGCAGATTACAGCTGTTTTTGGAAGCTGTGGCGGAGGTCTTGCACTGATTCCGACGCTGACGGATTTCACGTTTATGGAGGCATCAAAGGCGAAACTTTTCGTAAATTCTCCCAATGCACTTGATGGAAACAATGTTTCCAAGTGTGATTCTGCATCAGCAGATTTCCAGAGCAAAGAGAGCGGCATCGTAGATGTCGTGGCTGACGAGGATACGATCTACGCAAAGATCAGGGAACTGATCTCTATGCTGCCGGGGAACAATGAGGATGATGCATCTTATACGGAGTGCACAGATGACCTGAACAGGGTTTGTGCAGATCTTGCAAACTGTGTGGGGGATACTTCGATCGCATTATCTACGATCGCAGACAACAATGTATTCTTTGAAGTAAAAGAGAACTACGCAAAAGATATGGTGGCAGGCTTTATCAAGTTAAACGGCATGACAGTCGGCTGTGTTGCAAACCGCACGGAGGTTTGCAGTGCAGAGGGAGAAGTCACTGACAAATTTGATGCTGTTTTGTCTGCAAATGGATGTGAGAAAGCAGCAGATTTTATTAATTTCTGTGATGCTTTTGATATTCCTGTATTATCACTCACAAATGTCAAGGGATATGAGGCGACAATGTGCAGCGAAAAGCGTATCGCAAAGGCGGCAGCGAAGCTTACATATGCTTTCGCAAACGCTACAGTGCCAAAGGTAAACGTAGTGATTGGAAAGGCATATGGAAGTGCATATGTTGCGATGAACTCGAAGGCAGTCGGTGCGGATCTTACGATCGCATGGCCTGACGCAGAGATTGGATCTATGGATGCAAATCTTGCGGCAAAGATCATGTATGAAGGACAGGGTGCAGATGTTATCAAGGAGAAGGCAGCAGAGTATGCGGCGCTCCAGACAAGTGCGACCGGGGCAGCAAAGAGAGGATATGTAGATCAGATCATTGATGCCGCAGATACAAGAAAATATGTGATCGGCGCCTTTGAGATGTTATTTACAAAGAGAGAGGATCGTCCGTCAAAGAAACATGGCACGGTCTAAGAAAGGGTGAACGTTAATATGAAAAAATTTGCGAGAATATTATTAATGCTTACCTGCGTTTTCGTTTTAACAGCATGCGGCTCGAATGAGGCTCCCAGCGAAATTCAGCAGACTAAGGAAATCTCGGCGAGAAGTAAGGCTGAACAGGTGGTTAAGCTCACAGAAGCATTAGTCGAAACAAAGACTGTTGATGGAATGCTTGCGGATTATAATAATGTGGAGCTTGGTGATCTGTTTGCATCGACATATGCACAGTATTATGGCGATGCCTCTTTCATGTGCGAGGGTAAGGCCGTCAATGGTGCACTTACATCTTTTCAGACAGGTATTGATAGTATGGTAAGTATCACGGAGTATGGTACGCCGACTTCTGTTGTCGATGGCGATACGATCGTTGTTACAGTTCCTGTTAAAGGTGAAAATGGAAACGGTTCGGTAGAATTAATTTTTACGAATGACATTTATCTGCAGATGACATCATGCACACTGAATCTTGACCAGACAAAGGGGCAGCTGATGACAAAGGCGGCGCTCAATACATTGCTTGGTATGGGAACAGTGTTTGTGGTATTGATTCTGATCAGCCTTATTATTTCAGCCTTTGGTTTCATACCAAAGATTCAGGAGTCTTTTGCTCCGAAGAAAGCGGAGATTGAACCTGTGGCAGATCCAGAGCCTGCGACGCCTGTTGTGGAGGAAGAGGAAGAAGACCTCTCAGATGACATGGAGCTTGTGGCAGTCATAGCGGCAGCGGTCGCAGCGTATGAAGGATCGAGTGTGGAAGGCTTCCAGGTGAGAAGCATTAAACGTGCAAATACAAAAAATTGGAAAACAAAAAACTAATTAGGAGGATTTCAAAATGAAAAATTATACAATTACCGTTAACGGCAACGTATATGATGTCGTAGTAGAAGAAGGCGCAGGTTCCGGAGCAGCCCCTGTGGCAGCAGCTCCCAAAGCAGCACCGAAGGCAGCTCCCAAAGCAGCACCAGCTCCTAAGGCAAGTGCAGGCGCAGCAGGCAGTATCAAGATCGAGGCAGGTGCGGCAGGCAAGGTATTCAAGCTTGAGAAGAGTGTCGGACAGGCTGTAAAGAAGGGTGATGCGGTCGTTATCCTTGAAGCTATGAAGATGGAGATTCCTGTAGTAGCACCTCAGGATGGTACAGTAGCAAGTGTTGATGTGGCAGTTGGCGACTCTGTTGAAGCAGGTGCTTTACTTGCAACTTTGAACTAAACAACTGTCAGTCCTTTATCACCGCGAATGCGGTGGAAGCAGGGTTGTGATATGCCCTGAAAAATAAAATAGGAGGTCAACAAAATGTCATATATAGCAGATACATTGAACAATCTGATTCACCAGACGGCATTTTTCAACATCACTGGCGGAAATGTGATCATGATTGTTGTTGCTTGTATATTCCTTTATCTTGCTATCGCGAAGCAGTATGAACCGCTTCTCTTAACACCGATAGCGTTTGGTATGCTGCTGGTTAATATCTATCCCGACATTATCGCACCGATCGGTGCGGACGGCACACCCGGCGGATTACTCTATTATTTCTATTTACTTGATGAGTGGGCAATTCTGCCATCATTGATATTCCTTGGTGTAGGAGCCATGACAGACTTCGGTCCCCTGATTGCCAATCCAAAGAGCTTCCTGCTCGGTGCAGCTGCTCAGTTTGGTATCTTCGCGGCATATTTTGGCGCAATCTTTTTGGGATTTAATGATAAGGCAGCAGCGGCAGTTTCTATTATTGGTGGTGCAGATGGTCCTACATCTATTTTCCTTGCAGGTAAGCTTGGGCAGACAGGACTGCTTGGACCAATCGCAGTGGCGGCTTATTCATACATGTCATTAGTACCCATTATTCAGCCGCCGATTATGAAGCTGTTTACAACAGAGAAGGAGAGACAGATCAAGATGGCGCAGCTGCGACCGGTTTCAAAGCTTGAGAAAATTCTCTTCCCGATTATTGTTACAATCGTTGTATGTCTGATTCTTCCTACAACTGCTCCGCTTGTTGGTATGCTGATGTTAGGTAATTTGTTCAGAGAGTCGGGCGTAGTAAGACAGCTCCAGGAGACAGCTTCCAATGCCTTGATGTACATTGTTGTCATTCTGCTTGGTACTTCTGTAGGTGCCACAACAAGCGCAGAGGCATTTTTGAACTGGGATACGATCAAGATTGTTGTATTAGGTCTGATCGCATTTATGTTCGGTACGGCAGCAGGAGTTCTCTTTGGCAAACTGATGTGTGTATTAACCAAGGGCAAGGTAAATCCGCTGATTGGTTCGGCAGGCGTTTCCGCAGTTCCCATGGCGGCACGTGTTTCCCAGAAGGTCGGTGCGGAGGCAGATCCGACAAACTTCCTGCTCATGCATGCGATGGGACCTAACGTTGCAGGTGTAATCGGTACAGCAGTGGCAGCCGGAACATTTATGGCGATTTTCGGAGTATTTTAAAGAGATAATATAATTATAGGAGGAATAGAAATGTCAGATATAGAAAAGAAACCTATCAAGATTACTGAGACAGTCCTTCGAGACTCTCACCAGTCTTTGATAGCTACAAGAATGCCGACTGAATTAATGCTCCCAATCCTTGAGACAATGGATCAGGTCGGATATCATTCATTGGAGTGCTGGGGTGGTGCTACATTTGATGCATCCCTTCGTTTCCTGAAGGAAGATCCATGGGAGAGACTTAGAAAGATAAGGGATGGCGTTAAAAAAACAAAATTACAGATGCTTTTCCGTGGTCAGAATATTTTAGGCTACCGTCATTATGCAGATGACGTTGTTACAGAGTTTGTTGAGAAATCAATTGCAAATGGTATTGATATCATTCGTATTTTCGACTGCTTCAATGACCTAAGAAACTTACAGTGTGCAGTTAATGCAGCAAATGCTGTCAAGAAGAGAGAGGGACGCGGCGAGGCACAGATTGCGCTTTCTTATACATTGGGTGACGCATATACACTGGAATACTGGATGAAGATGGCGAAAGACATCGAGGAGATGGGGGCTGACTCCATCTGTATCAAGGATATGGCAGGACTCTTGGTTCCTTACAAGGCTGAGGAGCTGATCAAAGCGATGAAGTCTGCGACAAAGCTTCCGATCCAGCTGCATACACACTATACATCAGGTGTTGCTTCCATGACATACTTAAAGGCTGTTGAGGCTGGAGTTGACGTGATCGACTGCGCAATCTCTCCGTTTGCACTAGGTACATCACAGCCGGCTACAGAGGTTATGGTAGAGACCTTCAAGGGTACACCTTATGATACTGGATTTGACCAGAATCTTCTGGCAAAGATTGCTGACCATTTCAGACCTTACAGGGAGGAGTGCCTGAAGAGCGGACTGCTTAATCCTAAGGTTCTCGGCGTTGATATCAAGACATTGATGTATCAGGTTCCGGGCGGTATGTTATCGAACATGGTTAGCCAGCTGAAAGAGCAGAATGCAGAAGATAAATATTATGACGTGCTCCAGGAGATTCCAAGAGTGCGTAAGGATCTGGGTGAACCGCCTCTTGTTACGCCATCTTCACAGATCGTCGGTACACAAGCTGTATTTAATGTGCTGATGGGCGAGCGCTACAAGATGGCTACCAAGGAGACGAAAGCAGTTCTCCACGGTGAGTATGGTCAGACTGTAAAGCCATTTAATAAGGAAGTTCAGGATAAGGTGCTCTCGGCAGAGGAGAAAGAGACGATTATTACCTGTCGTCCGGCTGATAAGCTTCCGAACGAGTTAAAGAAGATCGAAGAAGAGATGAAGGAATGGAAACAGCAGGATGAGGATGTATTGTCATATGCATTGTTCCCTCAGGTTGCCATTGATTTCTTTAAGTATCGTCAGGCACAGCAGGAGAAAGTTGATATGACTCAGGCGGATACAAAGAACGGTGCATATCCCGTATAATTTGTTCAGGTACAACGAGGGATAAGTTCTCGCACAGAGATGCAGAATATCTGTTGTATCTGTACACCAGGGACTGTTTATCAGTATCAGGTTAAATTATTTTAACCTGATACTTTAGGAACCGTAAGGAAATGATTCATTTCTTTATGGTTCCTTACTTTCGCAGTCCCATATACCTGTGAGAAAGGCATGGATGATGAAATGGCAAGGAAAGAATTGATTACGAAAGACAAAATATCGGAGACAGCCTTTGACCTGGCAAGGGCGGAAGGCATAGAGAATGTTACTGCCAGAAAACTGGCAGCACAGATCGGATGTTCCACACAGCCAATATTCAGGGTTTATGCAAATATGGGTGAACTCTATTCGGAAATATATCAGAGGGCGATTGAAGCCTTCGGTGATTACTATGGAAATTACAAGTCAGAGGTGGTTACACCATTCATACACCTTGGACTTGCCTACATAAATTATGCAAAGGAAGAGAGAAAGTTATTTCAGCTCCTGTTTCAATCGGAACACCGGGGGGACAGAGGGCTTTTTGAACTCTTAAATGGCAAATCCGGAGCGGTCAGCAGGGAAATCAATAAAGCTTCTGCGGCGGGGTGCAGGAACCCGAGTGGTTTGTTCATGAAGATGTGGATTTTCATACATGGATGCGCCTGTATGGTTCTTACTGGAGATTATGATCTTACAGAGGAAGAAACGATTGATTTACTGCAGGATATTTATAATAGCTGTTCATGATCAGGGCTTGTTCTGAATGAAAGCTGTTTTTCAAAAATACGCTGAGGATGAGGATTTTTGATGGACGTAAAGCGGGACACCATATCAAGAATTAATGAGAAGTTTAATAAAATGAGCAAGAGTCACAAAAAGCTGGCCACTTTTGTGATCGACCATTATGAGCAGGCGGCCTTTATGACTGCGGCAAAGCTTGGGAAAGCAGTGGGAATCAGCGAGGCTACTGTCGTGCGGTTTGCGTATGCATTGGAATACGAAGGTTATCCTGAATTTCAGGAGGCGTTGGCTGAGTGGGTCAAAAAGAAGTTGAATACAGTGCAGTCGATTGGTGCAAAATATGGGACAAGTACGCAGGCTGAGCTCCTGACTTCTGTGTTGAGTTCTGATATTGAGAAAATTGAGGATACGATGGAACATATTGATGCACAGTCCTTCGAGGCGGCAGTTGATATTATTTTAGCGGCAAAGCATATCTATATTATTGGACTGAGAAGCTGTAAGCCGCTTGCGCAGTTTCTTCATTTTTACCTCAATATGATTCGGGGAGATGTCTATCTGCTTGACTCGACCAGCACTTCAGAGACTTTTGAGCAGATGCTTAGAATCAATGAGAAGGATGTCGTGATCGGAATCAGCTTTCCGCGATACTCAATGAGGACACTTAAAGCCATGGAGATGGCGAATGACAAAAATGCAAAGGTGATCACGCTGACAGATACAATTCATTCACCGATGTGTCTCTATTCAGCGTGCAATCTGCTGGCGCGAAGTGATATGGTGTCGATTGTGGATTCGCTTGTAGCACCTTTAAGTCTGATTAATGCGCTGGTAGTGACGTTGTGTCTGCGCAGACCTGACGAGGTGAAGAAGAGTCTGGAATCTCTCGAACAAGCGTGGGATAACTATCAGGTTTACTTAAAGGATGAGATTAATTTTATCGATGAAGATATGCTGAACACACCATTGCAGGCTCAGATGAGACAGCGGAGGAAGAGATAATAAGGGAATATGGCAGATATTGTTATTATAGGCGGCGGTGCTGCGGGAATGATGGCAGCGATTGCCGCTGCGGGCGCAGAAAGCAATCGCGTTTCTATGAATCGAATTTTTTTGATTGAAAAAAACGAAAAACTAGGCAAGAAACTGTTCATCACAGGAAAAGGCAGGTGCAATGTGACAAATGCCTGTGAGGCCGAGAATTTTTTTCAGAATGTGATGGAACATGCAAAGTTTTTGTACAGTGCAGTGTATGGGTTTGACAACCATGCAGTCATGGATTTTTTTGAAAAAGCAGGCTGTGCGTTAAAAGTTGAGAGAGGTCAGCGCGTATTTCCAAAGTCTGACCACAGTTCCGATATTATCAAGGCGCTGGAACAGGAGCTGAAAAGGCTTGGTGTGCAAGTGCTGCTGAACACAGAAGTGAAGGAGATCAAGACCGTACAGCTTGAAGCTGAAGCGCAGAATGAGACTATTAATGCTGGGGCCGAAGATAACAAATATAGTAAGAAAAAGCAGGGCAGCAAAAAGAAGCAAACCTGTTGTACTACAGTATCAAAGATTGTATTATGTGATAGAATATCTAAGAAAAGGTCAGAAATGAATACTGACAAATTAATCATAGCGACGGGAGGATATTCTTATACTCTGACAGGTTCGACAGGTGATGGATATCACTTTGCGAAGGAATGTGGCCATAGTATTATTCCGACAATGCCAGCGCTTGTGCCATTTTCCGTGAAGGAGGATTGGTGTTATGACTTGCAGGGTCTCTCTCTGAAAAATGTGCAGGTAAGTGTAGAGTATGATGGAAAGCAGGTTTATTCTGATTTTGGGGAAATGCTGTTCACGCATTATGGAGTCAGTGGACCGCTGATTCTGAGCGCCAGCAGTTATTATGTCCATAAGGTATGTAAGGATGAGAATCAGTTTAAGGAAGCAAGGCTTTTTATTGATCTGAAGCCAGCACTTACCCATGAACAGCTTGACAAGCGCGTTCTTAGAGACTTTGATGAAAATAAAAACAAACAGTTCAAAAATGTGATAAACAGCTTATTCCCCGCAAAACTGGTGCCTGTTATGCCGGTTTTGTCCGACATTGATCCGGATAAGAGAGTCAATGAGGTTACAAGGGAAGAGAGGGAGCGTTTTGTGCAGACGATCAAGCATATGGAACTCACGATAACGGGAGTACGGGATTACAACGAGGCGGTGATCACAAAAGGTGGCGTATCAACCAGTGAGGTTTCGCCCTCGACGATGGAGTCAAAGCTTGTGAAAGGCATGTATTTTGCAGGAGAAGTACTTGATCTCGATGCGCTTACGGGAGGATTCAATCTCCAGATCGCATGGTCTACGGGATATCTTGCAGGGATAAGCGCTGTGTCTGGTACGGTGTAGCGGCTAGTACATCATTGCGTAAATAACGGTGAATACAGCACCTGCTATTTGCGCCAGTACCGCGTTGTCGTCAGTCAACAATGCCACCGCATTGCCTCCTTCCTCCGCCTTGTCCTGACACAAATATCAGGCACTGTTTTTCACCGTTATTTATGCAACGCTGTACTAGTACATGGAATCGTTACACATAATTTTATGAATGATAGGAGAAACTAACTGATGAGTAATAATATTGCAATTGCAATTGATGGACCTGCTGGCGCAGGGAAAAGCACAATTGCAAAACTGATCGCGAAGAAAAAAGGATATATCTATGTGGATACTGGGGCGATGTACCGCGCCATGACACTGCATTTCATAGAACAGGGAATTGGGGCAGACGAGCAGGAACGCATCAGTGAGGCCGTGCCTGATGTAGATGTGACAATCACCTATGAGAATGGGGAACAGATCGTATGGCTCAATGGCAGAAATGTAAATGGTCTGATCCGCACAGAGGAAGTGGGGAAAATCGCATCTTCTATCAGTGCGAATAAGGAAGTGCGGAAAAAACTTGTGGAACTGCAGCAGGCACTTGCAAGGAAAGAAAGTGTTGTCATGGACGGCAGGGATATCGGAACCTGCGTACTGCCAGATGCTGATGTAAAGATATATCTGACTGCAGACAGCCATGTGAGGGCTGTGAGACGCTATGAGGAGCTCAAAGCAAAGGGTCAGGAATGTGGCCTTGATGTAATAGAGAAAGACATTATAGAACGCGATTATCAGGATATGCACAGAGAACTTTCTCCGCTAAGGCAGGCAGAGGATGCGGTGCTCCTTGACTCATCGGACATGACAATAGAGCAGGTGGCAGATGCCATCATCAAACTGTGTAAGTGATGTAAAGGAGCTAATCAGATGGAAGTAGAATTGGCAAAAACATTAGGTTTCTGCTTTGGTGTCAAGCGTGCCGTCGATACTGTGTATGAGTATGCAGACAAAAGAGAGAATATTTATACTTACGGTTCCATTATTCACAACGAGGAAGTGGTAAAGGATCTGGAGAAGAAAGGTGTAAAAGTGCTTGCAGGCAGAGAAGAGCTGGAAGCGCTTGATTCAGGAAGTGTTATTATACGTGCCCATGGAATACCGAAAGAAATCTTTGAATTGATGAACAGTAAAGGACTGGAGTGCATCGATGCAACCTGTCCTTTTGTGAAAAGAATTCATAAGATTGTGGAGAAAGAGTCTGAAAATGGGTATCGAATCATTATTATAGGAAACGCTGGACATCCTGAGGTAGAGGGGACAAAAAGCTGGTCGAAAACACCGGCTGTCGTAATCGAATCACAGGAGCAGGCACAAAATTTTGAAGCGAAAAAAGACGAAAAATTATGTATTGTGTCACAAACGACATTTAACTACAAGAAATTTCAAGATTTAGTTGAAATTTTTCGAAAAAAAGGTTATGATATAATTGTTGCGAATACTATATGTAATGCAACGGAGGAACGTCAGAAGGAAGCGATTGAATTGGCTGCCAGAGCTGACGTTATGATTGTGATAGGTGGTACTCACAGTTCCAACACACGGAAGCTTTACGAACTATGCCAAAGTGAATGTGAGAATACTTACTATATACAAACACTGGCAGACCTGAAATTAGATTTACCTAATTCTGTT
>CAMWLV010000103.1 GCA_947175175.1 uncultured Lachnospiraceae bacterium | reverse complement strand
TGGCACGAACCATGCAGCCCACAACTCCAATTTCTGTCTGGATGGAGTACTAGCGTGCCCTTAAATTTACCGATGTTTTCATGAGATACTGTGGAAATTTTGAATGAGGAGAACGGTATCTACATGTACAAGGTGTGGGAATAATATTTCAAAACAAACTCAACTGTTCATACTTCTGAGGAAACTCCTGCAGGTACGCAAAGCAGGCGCCCACATCATGCACGATGCCGTTCTTCTCACACTTTTCACAAAGCAATGCCATCAGTTCCTGATTCCTGTCACTTGGAACTTCATACGAGTACCCATATTTTTTCCGATATTTCTCCTTCATTCCCGGAAAATGCCTGTCCAGCGCAGCATAGAAATACTCCCTGTCACCGTCGCGCAGCGTCACACCCATACCAAAGCAGATGATGCCATATACCCTCGCATCAATGCAATAGTCCAAAATACCCTCAATGTTTTCCCTTGTGTCATTGATCAATGGAAGGATTGGCGACAGCCAGACCACCGTCGGTATCTGATGGTCGCGAAAGATCTGCAGTGCTTTTACTCTTTCCTTTGTCGTGCACACATTTGGCTCCAATATTTTGCATAGGTTTTCATCATAAGTGGTCAGCGTCATCTGGACGACACACTTTGCCTTTCTGTTAATGCTTTCTAGCAAATCCAAATCGCGAAGAATTCTGTCTGACTTCGTTTGAATTGCCACACCATATTCATAAAAATCGATTATTTCCAGACACTTTCTGGTCAGCTTCAACGTCTCCTCACAATGCATATACGGATCGCACATTGCCCCTGTTCCTATCATACATTTCCTGCGTTTGGAGCGAAGTGCCTGCTCTAACAGTTCCAGCGCGTTCTGCTTGACCTCGACATCCTCAAAATCATGTGTAAAACCATAGCAGGTACTCCTGCTGTCACAGTAAATGCAGCCGTGAGTACATCCTCTGTATAGATTCATTCCGTTTTTTGCAGACAGAATCCCTTTCGCGTTCACGAAATGCACTGTTCCCCATCTCCCCTCTTGTCCTTTCCCATGTCTTTGTTCCGTTTATGGTCAAATATTATATTTAAAACGTAACAGTTCAGCCTTCGGCTTCCTGTTACAGCAACAAGCCATGCAAAATCGCTTCGCGATGGCTTGATGCATCACTGCCACCACGCTTTCTCACGGACTTTGCAGCGTAGTGCAAAGTCCTAGTACTCCTTCCGGTCAGAAATTAGAATTGTGAACCGCATGTTTCGCACCATTGCGTCGTTAAAATTTCTAGACGATGCCACCGCATCGCCGTCGAAATTTTGCCTAGCACTGGCACGAACCATGCAGCCCGCAACTCCAATTTCTGTCTGGATGGAGTACTAGGCTGAACTGTAACTTTAAAACGCAATATTCAGCAACTTTTTAATTGACAGGACGATATATTTATTGTATCATATAATAATTTCGCGGCGCAATGTTAAACGAGCAGCATGGGACTCATTTGCAGTGGTGGTTAATGTGCCATTATAAGATGAGGCGTGAACAACAGCACTAGACGAAAAATCCTGAATAGATATAATGAAACGAGGAAAATCTCTTGAAAAATAAAGAATTTAGAAACGGCGTGAGGGACGGAATCGCAGTCGCACTGGGCTACTTCGCCGTATCATTTACATTTGGAATGGCATCTGCCACCAGCGGGCTGAGCATTCTGCAGGCGGTACTGATATCACTCACGAATGTAACCTCCGCCGGACAGTTCTCAGGGCTTGCAATCATTGCCGCAGGCGGAACCTATATTGAGATAGCCCTGACACAGCTGGTCATCAATCTGCGTTATAGCCTCATGTCCTTTTCCTTAGCACAGAAATTAGACCGCGCTGCGCCGCACTGGCACAGAGCTCTCATGGCTTACAGCGTGACTGATGAAATCTTTGCACTGGACGCAAGCCTTGACAGTGCTCTGCCGCCTGCCTATCACTATGGCATCACAAGCGTCGCTGTTCCAGGCTGGGTGCTGGGAACACTGGCAGGTGCGGTGTCTGGAAACATTCTGCCCGCCTTTATAATCAGCGCTCTCGGCGTTGCCATCTACGGAATGTTTCTCGCCATCATCATACCACCTGCGCGGAAAAACAACACCGTTTTACTCGTTGTCCTGTCCGCAATGGGACTTAGCTTCCTGTTCTCAGTCCTCCCAGTGCTGAAAAAAGTCACATCAGGCTTTGTCATTATTATCACGACTGTGATTATAGCTGGTATCGCGGCATGGCTGAGACCAATCAAAGAAGAAAATACCAAAGGAGAACCTTAATATGACACACAATATCTATCTTTATATCCTTGTCATGGCAGGAGTGACATACTTGATCCGCATGCTTCCATTAGTGCTGTCCAGGAAGGAAATCACCAACATTTATATCAAGTCCTTTCTGTATTATGTACCATACGCCTGTCTTGCTGCAATGACATTCCCGGCAATCCTGTACTCCACCGCAAGCATTTACTCCGCACTGGCAGCCCTTCTTGTTGCCATTATTGCAGCCTATAGGGGAAAAAGTCTGCTCACTGTCGCCCTGTTTGCATGTGCTGCTGTATTGATCGTTGAGAGTTTTTTACCGCTCTGACACTCTTTCCGCATCTGATGCGTCATGAGATCTGCCAGTCTGGTCGGCAGTGGCACATGGCTCTCCTTTGTGGTCAGCTTATTTGCCAGCTCCATCGCCGTCTCTATGTCGATTGCGTTTCCGACTGACAGAAAAACCGGTTTTACATTCACATGCGTGCGCAGTGCCCGTCCATACACCTCTTCATTGATTCTGATATCCGTGAACGCGCCTTGTATATTTGCAGGCATATCAAAATCCATATCTGCTATTTTGTAATAACTTTTTGCAATCCCGACCGTCGCTTGGTTTATCAGGATACCTGCGTGTGTCGCCAGCCCCATATGTCTTGGGTGCAGATATCCATTTCCATCAAAAAACACCACGTCAGGCACTATCTTCAATTTTCTGTATGCCTCCATAAATATTGGCACTTCGCGGAACGCCAGGCAGCCTGGTATATATGGAACTTGCACTTCATCGACATAACTGACTTTCTCGAGGACTTCAGACGTATGGTAGTCAATGACCACAATACAGCAGACTGCATACTCCACATTTTCTTCTTCCCAGTACGCCAGATCCACTCCTACCACTGTCTTTACCTGCGTCAAATCAACTGTATTCTCCCGCGTCATTTGTTCGCTCAATTCGATTTGCTGTCTGATAAAATCCTGCTCTGTCATTTTGTCATCTCCCTTTTGACCTATTCCAATCATAATCAGTACTATATTTTACCACTGCACTTTTTCTGCCATATGGCTGTCCCGCACCGCATTATACTCACGGTCGGATTTACGGATATCGCAGCAGTTATAAATACTGCAGGCACAGTCCCGCGCAAACGCAAAAGTTTCGCTTCCGACCGCCACAGACAATCCCTGCCATCGATTCCGCTTACATTTTCGCAGTTTTTCTTACATTATCGTAAAATTGGTGTGATGCTTCACATTTTACCAAAGGTAATGACTCCTTACTTCAGCATCTCCGCATGGTTGACAATCGATGTATTATACAAAAATAAGATATCCGCATCCGTGAAATCCACATATTCTCCAAGCCGTGCAGAATCAAGATAGCGCAGGTCAATCAGCGTAATCTCCCCATAAGCCCCTAATAGCAGCGGTGCAAGGCTGCTCGTGTAGGAATCCCTGAAAATAATCAGTTTTTTGTCCGTGAATGCATTGGGACATTTGATCACCTGCAGTGATGACGCCCCGCCCGCAAACACATCATACTTGTCAAGGCTCCTCTCATCCTCGAGCTTTTCCAACTGATATACTGGCTTTAAGACTGCTTCCGCCTCATCTGGATTAACGATTTTTCCACCATTTTTCCCGCTCTGAATGTTCTCCTCAAGACTCCATACATACGCCGCGTCAATCACCTCGTCCGTCAGATACACAATCGTATCTGGCTCCATCGGGAGCGCTGCCTGTCCATAATATACCCCATAAAAATCCCTGATCTCATGCTCAGTAAAACCATCTTGATTTCCCCTCGAAAAATTCAAAGTACCGCCCACCCCCATCGCATCCGCGATATGGTGAGCCACGTCCAGAATCCGTTCCTGACGCCAATGCGTGTCCGTATGGTAATAATCGTCAATCGTCAGATCGGAAATGATATCAATATAACCAAAATCTGCGCTTTTCGCAAGCTCCTGTGACAGCAATCTAATCATTTGTTCATAGTTGAGTGACGGATACCCGTTTTTTTCTGCCAGGAAATAATTCTTGTCTGGTACGATCGCATACCATACCTTCTGCTCTGTAAAATACTGCTGACAAAGCCCTGTCATCTTGACCGCAAGGCGTTTTACCGATGCCTCATTCAACGGATATTCCAGCTTTGCGGCATGTCCGTCCGCCACATAGATCCCATTGTTTTCCTTCTGCTGCAGTACATCATAGGCAAAATACGCCTTGACACGCCGCAGTCCGTCCCGGAATGGAAAGTGATCCAACAGATACTTCTCTGTATCATCCATAAAGGACTTATCCATGATGTTATCCCATGTCAGCTCAGGCTTCTCTGCCAGCCGCCTCCGTTCTGACCTAGACACAGTCTCCTCTGGATTGACGGTCAGTATCACAATCAAACTCGCCATACAAACCATAAAACTATAAATCATAATACGCAGCTTCCACTTATCACACTTCACTCACATCATCTCCCACACAAGAATGTCCCTTTCCAAATACAGCCTTTGACCAATGTCACAAAACTCAAAATCTATATTTCGACGCAAAACATGTTTCTCAAGCTCCAGCTTTTAAAACCGAAAATACAAAAATGGATTAAACGAACCATCGATCAGATACGCTGTGCACAACACCAAAAGCCCCATTGTCAAAATGCCTCTCAATACATGAACGGCCCTATCCCCAGTCTCACTTGTCTGCATCCACTCCCGCAGTTTCGTCCATCCCCACAAGGGAATCGGCGTCGCACCAATCAAACCTACACAGAGAATTACAATCCGATTTCTCATAAGATACGAGAACACCGCCATCTGTGCATCACCCACATCACGGGCAAAAAGACTTCCGCAGGAAAAAAGCGCCTGTATGTCTGCCAACGCATCCGACAGACGATCATTGTGAAATACCAGAAAACTCACCAGTACCACCAGGATCACATATACATGTTTTATCCCATTCAGAGCCATCACCGGCAAAAACTTTTTTCGGTTATACAACCTGCTAACACACTTCTCAAAGACAAGCAGCAACGCAAATAAAAGTCCCCACACAATAAAGTTCCAGCCAGCCCCATGCCATAGTCCTGTAAAGAGCCAAACGACCAATACATTCACGATCCACCTTATTCTACTCACGCGGTTTCCACCCATCGGAATATAGACATAATCCCGAAACCATGCGCCAAGTGTTATGTGCCACCGTCTCCAGAACTCACTCACACTCTTAGAGATAAAAGGATATCTGAAATTCTCCGGGAAATGAAATCCCAGCATACTTCCCAAGCCAATTGCCATATCGGAATAACCGGAAAAATCAAAATAAATCTGAAGCGCTACCGCGATCGCATAAGCCCAGGAAAGCATGAGGTTCCGCTGCCCAAGCGCTGCAATCTCCGCCACAAACTCACCGACCACGTTGGCGATCAGAACCTTTTTCCCAAGCCCTGCCGCAAAGCGCACCATGCCACTGCCGAAATCCAAGCGCAAATTCGAAAAATCAACTCCATGCGTTAATGTCCGTTCAATCTCACTATAGCGCACGATTGGCCCCGCCACCAGCTGAGGAAAAAGCGTCACATACGCCGCATAAGTGACAATGTTTTTCTGTCTTTCTACCCGTTTGTGATACACATCTACACAATAGCTCACAATCTGAAAAGTATAAAAAGATATGCCAATCGGAAGCGCAATCGCTTTTGTCTTCATTCCAAAGATCGTATTCATAAAAAAGTTAAAATATTTAAAGTAGAACAATGCCATAAATGGCAAAAGAACAGACAGAATATAAAATATTCCGGCTGCCCTTCTCTCCCTGATTCTGTCCACCAGCCACAAAAGCACATACGAAACCGCGATCTGTACAAGCATCAAAAGTACATACACCGGTTCTCCCCATGCATAAAACAGCAATGACATCACAAAAAGCACAATATTCCTGCCCTTTTGTGGTGACGCAAAATACAGAAAAATGGTGGCTGGCAGAAAAAAATATAAAAAATGTATACTGGAAAAAAGCATATCCGCCTCTCCTACTATGTTCGCCTATATGGGGTTTGATTTTTCAAGCGTATCAGAAACCCTCATGTTTCTTGATTCTGCCGCAGTGATCGCTTTTGACAATACTTCTGATGCGGTATCCTGATACCCCATCACAAAGAAAATATCATTGCCAAAAATCACGGCATACTGCTGCTCCGCTGTGACGCAGACCCACTTTGCAGGATCGATATTGTCCATAAGCTGCTGGCGGATACCCTCTGCATCTGCGTCATCTGTTGTTCTGATGTATACAGCACTGTATGCCGTAGAGGACATCATTGACTCGGACAGATACACACCTTCGATGCCCTCCAAATCTGCCAGACCTGTCTGATACGATAACATGTCTGCATCCCCTAGGTCGAGCTCTGTCATCATGACATTCATAGGGAGCAGATCCTCTGCTACTCCCCCATATACTTCATCAAAAAACGCAGACACCGCATCCGCGCCATCCAGATGCACCATCCCTGCAGTATCTGCATTTCCCTCTGTCGATACCTCGTCCGAGCTCCGGTCTCCGCGATTGCCACATCCAGTCAACATTGACATGGAAAGCGCCATAACCACAGCTATCATTCCTATTTTACTGACAATTGTTTTTTTCTTCATAAGAATCAGCCCTCCTTTTCATAGTCCTATTGTTTCCTTAGCACTTCATAAATATTCATTCCACTGTATCATTTACAAGTAGATATGTCTTCTCCTGACCAGAATCATCCGAATGCTCCTCACACAGCGTTAAATCATAGGTCTGGGAGTTTTCCAGAGCCATCACCCCCTCTGCTGTCACTGCCGAACTTAAAATTCTTATCTCGCTGTCCACCTGCAGGTTGGGATTCTCTGACCTGATCACCTTTGCCGTATACAGGATTCCGCTATCCATGTGGTCATCCATATTATAAATTTCAACTGTGGCTCGAAAAATAACCGATTCCTCTTCCGCCGCTTCTTCCAGCCCGCCACTGGCAACATTGACGGTATCTATGTTGGAATCCGCAGCAGTATTTGTATGATTTGATATTGTTACACTGTTATTCATTCCATTCTCAGCTGCCCCCGCTGCTACATTGTCTATGTCCTCATATGCCGCTGCTGCCTCTTCCTGTATAGCACCTTCTGTTTTCCCATAAGGCTCTTCTGCCATCTGCGGCGCTGAATAATTGGGAGCTGAATTATTGGAACCACTGCCCCCGCTCATTGTCACAGACCTTGCCATTGCCGGTATGATCAATGCCACGCACACACACGCTGCCGCCAATCCTGCCCATACCTTGAAATTTACTTTATTATCCCGTATATTTTCCATTTGGGAATCTGTTACCGGAAAATCTGTTATGCGCAAATCTGAATCTGCTTTTTCAGGAGCCGCTTTTTTATCTTCCAGCCCCGCCTCGATACGAGCCCACAGATCCGGCACTTCGCTGTTCACTAATGCCCTGTACTCCCTTTCCAAATTTTTACTCATAACCGCATCTCCTTAACTTCTTAATCGCATTTTGATAACGCCAAGTAACTGTCCCAAGCGGAACTTTAAGAATATCTGCTATTTCCTGAAACGTCATGTCCCCCATGATCTTTAAGTGCACAACCTCACGCTCATTTGTTTTCAGCGTGTCGAGTGCCTGCCGCATGCTCATATCCGATATGACTTCCTGTTCAACAGACACATCTGAAGCACTTTCTGCCTCCGTGTCTGTAAAATCCTCTGTCAGCACTTCACGCTTTGTTTTCCGCAGAAGGTCCACTGCCATATTTCTGGCAATCGCCGCCATCCATGCCCTGTGTCCGTTTCCTTCATGATATGTATCCGCAAGCCGCCACAGTTTCATAAAAAATTCGCTCGTCACGTCCTCTGCATCCTCGCGGTTTGATACGGTTTGTAGCACGATCGTGTAAATATATCCGATATATGCCTCATAGACTTCATGCAATGCACCCTTGTCGCCGGATTTCATGCGCTGCATGCATGCACTGAACTGTTTCTCTTCCACACTGACTCCCCTCTGGAAAAAAGCAAAGACCTCTGATAATCTATATACGTATTTTCCCCTGTACTTTTATGGCTGATTTGTATCATTTGATCAGAATCGGTTCTGAAAAAACCTCACAATAACGTTCCGCCCGCTCCCAGATCACAACGTCAGGATCATACCGGTCAAGCATACTGTACTGGAAATCCCTCGCGTCCTCCCAGTACACTTCCCTGTAATACCCCTTGCAGACCTGCGACAGAAACCCTCCAAAGGAATCCCCAACATATAACAGAACCTGGTCATGATACTGCGCTTTGTCCGCCGAATCCTGTTCAAACACATATACCGTATCAATACCATATTTTTCTGTCAGCCCTGCCATTGTCACCAGATCCCCCGCATAATCCGTGGCATCTGTCCGAAATGTTACGGAATCAATCTCGGCATGTGTTTCATAAACTGTTTTGAAAAATTCCTGCATATTCACAAACGCCCCAATCTGGTTGCTGTGGGAATCCGTACTGTAATATAGCTGTATCTTATCCTTGTTCGCCATAAGGGCATCCTTTGGGTAAACAAACACAAGATCTGTATTCTCATGCAGATAATCTGCCAGCTGCTCCCCACGTGAAACCTCGTTTACCCGCGCGATCGTGTCAGGCATATTTTCCGCATAGATGATCTCCTTATTGGGAATACACATGGTATAAAATTCAATTCCCTTCGCCCCCAGATGCTCTCTTGTCGCCGTCAGGTTTGCCGCGATTGCCGCCATCTCCTCCTCTGTGAAATGATTGATCCCCATATAATCCCAGATCGGCTTCCCGTCAAGCTCCGTCTTATAAAAAAACATGTTATTTTTTCCCTTAAGTGTCTGCGTTGATTCAATATAGGTTCCGCCGGTCAGCAGGGAAGTGAGCCCTGTATTAAAGGCGATCAGTTTTGTCCGCCCAAACAGACCATCCGTAAAACTGTCGATACTTTTCTGAAGCCTCACAAATCCCGGCTCCTTAACCAAACGGCTCTGTCCTGTCTCGTCCCCCGCAGTGCCCACTGTCTGTGTTGTCTTGTCACCTGTCAAAGTTCCGTTTTGCTCCAATACCGCCTTCTCCGCCTCTGAGAGTCCCTCGCCCTGCTGATGCGGCAGCACGTTCCTCGCCACAGTCACAAGAGGTATCACCAGTATAAATACGAGAAACGCGATTGTGATCCATTTGTCTCTGTTCTTCATTTGATATCCTGTCCTTTCCAAGAACTGTATAATTGTCCTGCACTACGTCAATCCATCAGAAATTAAAGTAGATAAACGGATTATATGCATTATTGCTGATAAACGACACACTGACAACCAGGCACACAATGATGCCTGCGGTATACACAGCCTGCCATAACCGGCTTTTCTTCCATTTGTCGTCTATCCAGGGCATGATTGGTGCGCAGCCAAGGATTGCAAATACAAAGTATATCCAGTTCTGTGCGATATATGCCCATACTGCTTTGTCAATAATTCCCTTGGCACCGATGCCAAACATTGCCTTGATATACAAAAAGGCATTCCCCATTCCCGTCGAGCGGAAGATTACCCAGCCGATGATGACAAGAACCATGGTATAGATATGCCCCCACCAGTACTCCTTCCTGCCCAACCCTGTCAGTTTTTCGAACATAAGGATCACAAAATACATCAATCCCCAAGCGATAAAAGTCCAGTTCGCACCATGCCACATTCCAGTCAGCAGCCACACGACAAAGATATTCAGGATCATCTTTGGCTTGGAAACCCTGCTGCCGCCCAGCGGAAAATACACGTAATCCCGAAACCACGTCTGCATCGAAATATGCCATCTGCGCCAAAACTCGGACACCGTCCTGGAGATATATGGATAATTGAAGTTCTCCTCAAAATGAAATCCAAACATCTGCCCCAGACCGATTGCCATATCTGAATATCCGGAAAAATCAAAAAAGATCTGCAGCGTGTACGCAACCGCGCCAAGCCAGGCCATACCCATTGATGCCTGGAACTCACCATTGATGATCAGTCCAAATGCATTGTCTGCAATCAACGCCATGTTGTTGGCAATCAATACTTTCTTGCCAAGACCAATACAGAATCTGGTTATACCTGCCGAAAAATCCTCGAAATTCTCAACCCTGTTCTGAATCTGCTCTGCAATCGTCTCATACCGGACAATCGGTCCCGCGATCAGCTGTGGAAACAGCGCGATATAAAGCCCTACCTGCAGCGGATTTTTCTGTACTTTTCCCCGATTTCTGTACACATCAATCACATACGACATCGCCTGAAATGTATAAAATGAAATACCGATTGGCAGCGGTACAATCGGCACTGGTATATTCGTGTGCAGAAAACGGTTAATCTGCAGCATTGTAAACTCACTGTACTTATACCAGCCCAGTGTACCGATATTTACCAGCACCAGCAGCACGAACAGAAGATTCACCACTGCCTTTTTATCACGAAACGCATCCACCGCGATGCCAAAAAGCCAGTTGACCAGAATCGTTCCAATCATCAGAAATACAAAGGTTGGTTCACCCCATGCATAGAAAAAAAGACTCGCCACCAGCAGAAATATATTTTTCAGCATTTTTGTCTTCCTCAGCAATGCATAGTAAACCACCAGCACAATCGGCAAAAATACGAACAAAAAAACCTCACTTGGGAAAAGCATCTCAGATTTCCTCCCGAACTATCATCTTATCATCAATCTCACCGTCAAATACAGTAACTGCAGGACCTGTCATGTAAACAAGATTGTCCTGCCTGTCCCACTCACACAAAATCCTACCGCCAAGCACTTGGACATTTACTTTCGTATCTGTCAGTCCATTTAACACACATGCTACGGTAGTTGCACAGCACCCGGTTCCGCAGGCGAGAGTCTCCCCTGTACCGCGCTCCCACACACGCATCTGCACGTTGTTTCGGTCAATAACCCTCACAAATTCTGTGTTCGTCCGCTCTGGAAAACGTGCATGATTTTCGAAATACGGTCCAATTGCTTCTATATCAAAATCTTTCATCTCATAATCTTTTTTATTCAATTTGTTCCCATCTAAAACATCATCTATAAAAACAACCGCATGGGGATTCCCCATGGACACACAGGTCATCTTGTAGCCCTGCCCGTTTACCTCGATCTCTTCACTGATGACCTGATCGTTGTTTGAAAGAACTGGTATCTCTGCCGCATTCAGGATAGGTGCTCCCATATTGACTCTCACAGTCGATACTTTGTTGTCACTTCCGAGCATAAGTTCCAGATACTTTACCTTGCCACAACTCTCAATTGTAATATTTGTCTTGTCTGTAAGACCATAATCATAGACGTATTTTGCCACACAGCGGATACCGTTTCCACACATCTGCGCCCTCGTTCCGTCTGCATTGTACATTTCCATTTCAAATTCGGCATTCTTCCCCGGATTGATAAAGATCACGCCGTCCCCGCCGATGCCGAAATGCCTGTCGCTGAGCCGCCTCACAAGCCCCGGCTTCCTGTCCGCATCGATATGCTCCGTAAAACCATTCACATAGACATAGTCATTCCCACAACCATGCATTTTCGTAAATTTCATATTCTTATTATCCTTTCCAATCATCTCCCAGACAGGAAACGCTATTCTAACGTTGCCCAGCTCCAGTTGAGAACCTCTGTATCACCTTCCGTGTTGTCCTCACTGATCTGTACCGATATCAGCTGCAGATCCTCAAAAGCCCTGATCGCATGCTTCTGCCCTCTCCTGATGGAAATGGTGTCGCCGCGCGAAAGCTTCATCAGACAGCCGTCTATGACAAGCTCTCCCTGTCCATTCGCCACTGTGATAACCTCATCCTTGTACTTATGCACATGATAGTCCTGTGCACACCCTGCATTAACGGTGACATGCTTTGTGAGCGATTTTGTCCCGTCAGCATATTTGCTGTAGTCATACACCTTGTACTCACCCCAGCGCCGCTCCTCATACATTGGGCGGTTGTCAATATTCTCCACATGCGGCTTGATATACGAACTCTTGTGCTTATCCGACACAAGGATCCCGTCCTGCCCTGCTGCAACAACAAGGTTCTGCGTACCAAGCACCACAACCGGAATCGAGAGTTCATTGACCACATGGGTATTGACACACTCCTCGCCCATAATGACATCGCCGATGCTTTCCTCCCTCATCTCCTCCGTCAGCGTATTCCATGTTCCGATATCCTTCCATGCACCACTGTATGGAACGACTGCAAGTGCGTGCGCCTTCTCGACAACCTCATAGTCAAAGCTGTCTTTTTTCAAGTCTGCATAGTGATCCACCACATCAGAAAAATCCCTGCTCTGCACATACTTATCAGCAATACCCATCAGATACTTTAATTTGAAGGCAAATACACCCGCATTCCAAAGCGCGCCCTTCCCAATCAGCTCCCTTGCTGATGTCTCATCTGGTTTTTCCTTAAAGCCTGTCACACTGCCGCCTTCGCCTGGTATGATATATCCGTATTTTTCAGAGGGATATGACGGCGTGATTCCCATGAGGACAATGTCTGCCCCACCCTGCTGCACGCGCTCGTCCATCTTCTTAAATGTCTCAAAATACTCCACATCCACATAAGGATCTACCGGAAGTACAATCACCGTCTCCTCTGGATTCATTTTCTTCCTCGATTCCAGGTACGACGCCGCAAGCACAATCGCCGGAAAGGTATTTCTGCGCTCAGGCTCCACCACGATATCCACGTCATTTGGCAGCTGCCCCCTGATCGACTCGACCTGCGTGGCGGACGTCGCCACCACGATATCCGCATTGATACCAGCCTGTGCGATCTGCCGGTACACGCGCTGCACCATGGATTCATGACCGCCGTCCGCATCGCTGAGCAGCTTCAGAAACTGCTTTGACCGAATCTCATTAGACAAAGGCCAGAGACGCTTCCCCGAACCGCCTGACAATAAAACGATATTCATATCCTTACCTCCACCACTATCTTTATTTCAAAGCCAATACCATCTGCGCTGTCTCCACCATGCTCGTGCCGTTGTCCATGCTGTGTTTCTGCAGGTATCGGTGCGCTTCCTCCTCAGTCATATTGTTTCTCATCATCAGAAGCTGCTTTGCATTCTCTATGGTCAAAACTTCTTTTTCATTGCGGACTGCCGGTTTTTCCCTTCGTTTCTTCCTGCGCCGGACAATCCCCTGTGACAGCATATCAACTGTATTGACCAGCTCGTGTACCTTGAGCGGCATTGCCAGTCCGATGATGCCACTTCCAACCACGTCCGAGAGAACCCTCTGCGATGCCATAACCACCATCTCAAAGCCTTTGGGCAGGCTCTCCTTGACCTCGACACAGATCATGTCCGTAAGACGATACCCCGCTATGACGATACCGTCGTGAAATTCATCGGCATAGCCTAATGCCTGCGCTCCGGAGGTACAAACCGCTGTCACGCCAAATCCGTTTTTGACCAGGATATTTTTGATGCTCCTGGCATCCTCTATCCTGGCAAAAACTACTATAATATTTGTCAATCGTACACCTCCAAATCACACTGAAATAAATGTCGTGCTCATCAAAAAGCGTACTTATATTTTATACAGATAGGACTCGATCTCCCATTTTGTCACCTGGGCATCATACTCCTTCCACGCTGCAAGCTTGGAATCATAGTACTGCTCAAACACACGGTCCCCCAAGAGTCCGCGCAGAAGCGGATCCTTCTTCATCTCCCCGCACGCCTCCAGCAAATCTGTCGGGAGCTTTCTGATTCCGCGCTGCTCGGCTTCTTTCTCCGATATCACATTGATGTTGTCCATCACTTTTGCCTCAGGCTCAATCTTGTTCCTGATCCCGTCAAGCCCTGCCATCAGACATGATGCAATCGCAAGATACGGATTGGCAGAAGGATCCGGACTCCTAAGCTCGATTCTCGTGTGCTCTCCGCGTATATTTGGCACCCGGATCAACGTGTTTGCCCCCAGTGTGCTCCACGCAATATACACAGGCGCTTCGAATCCGGGGCGCAGTCTTTTATAGGAATTTACCAGAGGATTCGTCACTGCACAGATGCCCTTTACATGCTTCATCAATCCCCCCATAAAATAATAGGCTTCCCTGCTCAGCCCGTTTTCATCAGAGGGATCGTCAAAAACATTCCTGCCATCTTTGCGCAGCGACATGTTGATGTGCATACCAGAACCGCAGAATTCCATTCTCGGCTTTGGCATAAATGTCCCATGAAGTCCGTGGTGTTTTGCGATCGTCTTGACGGCAAGCTTAAAGGTCATAATATTGTCCGCCGTCGTGAGCGCCTCGTCATAGCGGAAATCTACCTCGTGCTGGGAAGGCGCCTTTTCATGGTGTGATGCCTCCACCTCGAAGCCCATGTCCTCCAGGGTCAGCACAATATCACGTCTGGCATTCTCACCGTTGTCAAGCGGTCCCATGTCAAAAAAACCCGCCTGCTCATTCGTGTTTGTCGTAGGTCTGCCATTCTCATCTGCATTGAATAAAAAGAATTCACACTCTGGTCCCACCTCAAAGGTATATCCCATATCGGCAGCTTCTTTCAATGCTTTCTTCAAGATATAACGGCAGTCGCTCTCAAAGGGCGTGCGGTCGGCGCGGTACACATCACAGATAAAGCGTGCAACTTTTCCCTGCTGTGGGCGCCATGGAAAAATCGCAAAGGTGTCAAGGTCGGGATACAGAAACATGTCCGCGTTGTCCGTGGGCAGCATTCCCTTGACTAGCGAACAATCAAACATACAGTCGTTATTGAGTGCCTTTTCCAGCTGGCTTGAAGTGATCGCCACATTCTTAAAATTTCCCTCAATGTCCGTAAACTGCATACGGATAAACTCTACATCCTCTTCCTCTACCATTGCGATGATATCCTGTTTTGTATATTTTGCCATAGCACGTACCTTCCTTTTCCATAAATACTTAACCTAAACACTACTATATGTATATACTTTTTGTCAACCCTTACAAATTATTCCAAACAACTTGTTGTTAATTGATAAGCATAATCTGTGCATGCCGCTCATACCATTATAAAAAGAATGAAAATGGAGTCTTCACATGAGCTCTAACACAAAAATCGTTGTACTTCGCTCAAAGGAATTAGTCTATGCACTTGTGCTTCTGGTTGTAAGTGTACTTATTATAATGGTGGCAGTATCCCTTTTCTTACCTTCGAAAGACTCTGCTTCCCCTGTTCCTACCCAGAACGCAGAGGAGACGCCGGAACAGCTTCCGTCGCAAACTCCGTCCCAGACCGTTCCGCAGACAACTCCCACGGGCAGACCTCAAAATGGTACTTCCAATGGCACGCAAAACGGTACCTCCAATGG
>CAMWLV010000102.1 GCA_947175175.1 uncultured Lachnospiraceae bacterium | reverse complement strand
TGCAATTAATTTATGATAAATAGTCGCTGACAAGCCCCTAAACTTAATGACATTGCCAGTGAACAGTAACACGGAAATACCTGCTATGGATAAGGACAATCATCTGGGAATTGATTTTTTAATTGGAAAGATAATATAATTAAGATAATAAAACAGGCTTTACTATATTGCTTTTTATGGGTAGGGGACTTGACAAAGGAGGATTTAATGAACCAAACAGAGATCGCATATCAAAATAAGGATATTACCAGCAAATTTCTGGCAGAAAACTTTAAGGGAAAGACATTCAGCGTGTATGGACTGGATCTGCCAGAAGTAAAGCAGGTGCTTCCTACCAATATTCCGACAGTAAAAGCCAATGAACTGCGTCTGGATAACCTGTTTGAACTTGCAGATGGCAGTGTAGCCCTTGTAGATTACGAAAGTGATTATGAGAAACAGGACAAGGTAAAATACTTAAACTATGTGGCTGGAATAGCGAACAGATACCTGCAGGATAAAAAAGACTGTCCCAGAATCCACATGGTAGTGATCTACACTGGTGATATTGTTCGCAAACAGGTATCTGCTGAATATGATATTGGGGCTGTGAAAATGAATCTGGAAACGTCATTCCTTTCTGAACTGGATTCTAGGGAAATTTATAGTCAGCTCAGGGATAAAGTTGAAAAGAATCAAATGTTAAGCGACGAGGAACTAATGGAGTTTATTATCCTTCCATTAGCTTACCGCACGAAAGAGGAAAAACAGGAAAAAGTTCGTGAAACGCTGGACTGGCAGTAAAGATTCAGGATAAAAAACAACAGATTTTTACACTGGCAGGAATACTGGTTTTTGCAGACAAGGTTATTGACAGAGAAACTGCAGGTAGAATAAGGAGGGCAATTGAAATGACACAGGTGGCACAGATTTTTGAAGAAGAGAAGCAGCAGGCGTTGGCACAGGCTACACAGGACTTTGAAGAAGAGAAGCAGCAGGCATTGACACAGGCAGAGCAGGTTTTTGAGGAAAAACAGCGACAAATTGTGATAAGAATGATAAAAAAGGACTACTCTACAGAGGAAATTGCATCGTTGGTGTCAAGCTATTCGCAAGATGATGTAGAGATGTTGTGAAGAGAAATTACAGGAAAGTAATATTATAAATATGAACAACTTATTGTAAATTTATGGGGTGTTTAGCATACTTTTCACTTAGTACTTTCCTAAAATATTCAATAATCACAATGGAACCCAACCCACAAGATACATTGTGTGTCCTGTGGGTTTATGTTCCATAGCGAGGGATGAGAATAGTGTATGTTAGGCAGAACATAACAGTTTACAGTGCAGTACGTTACCCTGTAGTTATTCACCACATTCAAACGATTTATTTGTCACGGCTTCTGAAGTATGTATGTTTAGATGCAACTCATATCCGTATGGATTCCAGATGACATTGTATTTTTATCAAATTTCGCAAGTGTTTTTCTGTTAATCTATATTTTATAGCCATTATTTTACACTAAATTATTTTTTCCTTTCTGATAGCATCAGTCAGATGTTTGAGAGCTATATTATGTGTCATAATAAGAGCCAGATTGTATTAAAGTAGGATTCACAAAAATAAAGAGATAAGCAGTTTTGCATATCTCTTTATTTTTGTGAATGTGAGCCATGATAGTAGTAATTCTGTATACAATTGATTTATGTTTGAAATTCATTTAACTGCCTGTTTGATTAATCCAACAAATTGACAGCTTTCCGTTTATTTTCCTGAAAGATACCAATATACACATTATAAGTGAATGTCACATCAGAATGTCCTAACAATTCGGATACGAGCTTGATATCAGCATCTTTGCTGATCAGTATAGACCCATACCCATGCCGGAGGGAGTGCGGGGTATAGTCTTTGCGGCTGCTGCCTGAATTTTTGAGCATTCTTGTAAGACAGCGTTCAACCTGCCGCTTTTCGTAGGGCTTTCCAGCATCAGTAAGACAAATGTAGTCAGTAGGCTTATGGTCGGGATTAAGCCTTTGAAAATATTCTAACATTTCAACTGTTCGCTGCGGAAGTGGGATTGTCCTAATGCTGTTTCCTGTTTTAGGGACTTTGTTGACTATTTTATATTTTGCAGAGCCATCCTCATTTTTTACAGATTGTCTGTCAGAAGAACGTTCTTTCACCCTTGAAAGTGAAGATTGTACATGTAGAGTTTTTGCTGTAATGTCAACATTTTCCCATTTTAACGCACAGGCTTCTGAAACCCGTAATCCCGTGTACATAATCAGCACAAGTAGTTTTGACGCATTTCCATACATACAGCGATTGTGTGTACCGATTGTACGAAAAGCTTCATTATAGAGAATATTCATATCAGTTTCATTGATAAAGGCTATTTCTTTTGCTTTTACAGCTACATTAGATTCCTTTGGCAGTCGCACCAGTTTTAAGGTGCCTTCTCGGATATCACCTTTCGCTTCTGCATATGTCACAATCTGTTTGATCACGTTCCAAGTCTTTTTAATCGTACCAAGAGCATATTTACTAGACAATTCATTAACAAAAGCCTGCCAAGTGTCAGAAGTGATGCTTTGAAGCTGTCTGCTGCCAATATTATGGTTGCCAATTCGCTTTTCTTGATATTTTCATATTTATCATATGTGCGGGCTTCCAGTTCAAGTGCTTTTACGTTTTGCAGCCAGTTCATACCATAGCCTTTTAAAGTGTTCGTTTTAGAAGCGTTGGATTTGTTTGTATTACTTTTCAATTTTTCTTTGACCTCTTTGATCGTGCGACCGTAAGTATATTTATTGTCTTGACTACGGTAATATTGATATACAGTACCTTTGATAGTTTTAGTTCCCCAAGAACCTTCTCCGTTTTTTCTTTTCATAAGTGATCAACTCCTAAAATTATTTACCCAGATTTTCTACCCTAATTTCTACCCCAATTTAGTTGTCATTTGATGATAAAATCAGGTAAAAGAGGTCACTGATTGGTACTTACCCCATAACGTAAAAATACCGCAGAACCCTTTGATTCTGCGGTATTTCCCACTATAATGTATTTGACACAAAAGACTGTCAAATACATAGATGAATCGGAGTGACAAGATTCGAACTTGCGGCCTCCACCTCCCTAAGGTGGCGCTCTAGCCAAACTGAGCCACACCCCGATAATGGTATGTATACCCAAACAATATATATTATTATAAAGAGAATATTCAATAATGTCAATAAAAAAACAAAAAAATAATAAATTGAGAAAATTTACAAATTCTATTGACAATTGTCTGACAATTTAGTATATTATTTATAGATTCGTGATAATTTAATCGCGAATGCTTTTCACTTAACTCTTTTTCAATATAGTAATCCTTTGAAGAAAGCTTTTTCATGACAGTATCCTCCCAATTCTATGCTGCCGGAAGAAGCTTTTTTTATTTCTGAATTTGACGCATGACTTCCATTACTTTTGTTGACGAGTGAATAGTATCGTGAGCATTAAAATTTTTGCTGATTTATTGAAAAAAATGTGTAAATATAGCCAGAAAAGCATTATACTAATGATTAGGAAACATTAAGATTTGTGATTTGCAAATGTTTAGGAATCGTTTCCAAGGGATATTTTCCTTTCCAGGGAACCGTTTCTAATACACAGTGCAGAGCGGGAGGAATATATGGACAAAGCGCTAATTGTAGGTATGAATATCACAACAAACACAAATGGAAACAAAGGAAAAGGAAGCTTCAATCTTGCCATGGATGAGATGGTCAGTCTGGTTAAGGCGTGTGATATGGAGCCAGTGGGACGCATTGAGCAGAATATGGAGTCTGCCAATACTGCCACATATATCGGCGCTGGAAAGGTTCAGGAAGTTCGCGAGATGGTCAAAATGCTTGAGGCAGACATCGTAGTGTTTGACAATGGGTTGTCACCGATACAGCTCAGAAATCTGAGCAGGGAACTGGATTGTCCTGTTATGGACAGGACGACATTGATCCTGGAAATCTTTTCCGCAAGGGCAAGGACGAGGGAGGCGAGGCTGCAGGTTGAGGTGGCAAGGCTGCAGTATATGCTGCCGCGGCTGGTGGGGCTTCATGATGCCTTGTCAAGACAGGGCGGCGCAAGTGGCGCTATGAGTAATAAAGGAGCCGGCGAGAAGAAACTGGAGCTGGACAGGCGGAGGCTGGAACAGAGGCTTACAAGCATGAGGCGGGAGCTGGAGGATATCTCAGGTGAACGGGAGACGCAGCGTAAAAGGAGGGCGGATTCAGGGATTCCACGAGTGGCACTGGTCGGGTATACCAATGCGGGAAAGTCCACGATCATGAACTCCATGCTGGCAGCATATGTTGGGGATGAGGAAAAAAAGGTCTATGAGGAAGATATGCTTTTTGCCACATTGGATACCGCTGTCAGAAGGATAGCGCCGTCAGACCAAAATGCATTCTTGCTGTCCGATACAGTAGGATTTATTTCAAATCTGCCGCATAATCTTGTGAAAGCGTTTCGTTCAACCCTGGAGGAGGTCAGGGAGGCAGACTTGCTGATTCAGGTTGTTGACTATTCGGATGAGAATTATATGGAGCATATCAAAGTAACAGAAGATACCTTAAAAGAACTTGATGCTGCCCGGATTCCGATGATCTATGTGTTTAATAAAGCGGATTTGTGCGGAATGGGAACTTTTGCAACTGTGCAGGGTGACGATAAGTTGTATATGTCCGCCAAGTCGCGTAATGGCATCGATACCCTTTTGACGCTTATCACAGGAAAGCTGGCAGGGAGATACAGGGACTGTGAATTTATCATTCCGTATAAAAGGGGTGACATTGTGTCATATCTCAATGATAACGCTGTGGTGCACAAGACAGAGTACCGCGAGGACGGGGTATATATGGAGACTAAGGTAAGCCGTATCGATGCGGCGCGGTACGAAGAATTTATAGTACTTCCATAAAATGGTTTTTTGGTGTTGGCAATTGTTCACAATTTATCTATATTTTCATAACAATAATGTGATATTCTGTATAATGAACAACAGAACAAAACATCTACTGGAGGGAAAAATATGGATAATACAGGAGAAAAAGCGAACCATAAGGTGAAAGTGCACAAAATGATATATGCAGTTGGTGTAGTGGGTGTCATGATAATGAACGCGGCGTCATGGCAGAGCGTGAAGTTCAGTGACTGGTATATCAAATATATTTTTCCTGTCTGGCTGAATACATACGCACGTCTCACAAGCAAAGTGCCGTTCAGTATCGGAGAGATCATGCTGATTCTGGCAGTGGCAGTCACGGTATTCGGAATAGGATTCTGGCTTGTGAACCTTATATGCAGGCAAAAATACAAAAAGGCAGTCAAAGGTTTTGGAAAATTTTATGCGTGGACAGCATTGGCTGTCTGCTATGTGATGACTTTGAACTGCTTTATCCTGTATCATGGCACGAGTTTTTCTGATAAATATCTGGTGGATCATACGGAAGCGGATCTGATGGTTGTGAGCATTTCTGACCAGGCGGTGACACAGGTACATACAAAAAATGACGCTGCAGCAAATGAAAGGACTTATACCAAGAAAGAGCTGGCGATTCTGAGGGATTATATTGTTGAAAGATGCAATGAATTGGAAAAGATGATTCCTCATGACGACAGTGGTGATGCATATTATGAAGGTGATTTGGTAGAGGCTTCAAGACAGGCGATGATAAAGCTTGGCGAGGATTACGACCAGCTTTCTGGTTTCTATGTCATGCCGAAATATTTAAGCTTTTCTGGTTTTTTCAGTCAGCAGTACATAATGGGATATTATTTCCCGTTTTCTATGGAGGCAAATATCAACTCTGTAATGTATATCACGAATGTAGCACCGACAATCTGTCATGAACTTGCACATACAAAGGGATTTATTTACGAGGATGATGCAAATATGATTGGCTATCTGGCATGCATTAACTCGGATGATTTGTTCCTGCAGTATTGCGGTTATCTCAGTGTGCTGAGTTATGTAAATAATGATTTTTATGATTCGATAGGAAAGAACCAGAATATCTATAAAAGTCATGTGCGAATCAGTAACGGAGTGGCGGGCGACAATATTTTCCTGACAGAAGAAAACTGGCAGGAGGTCGAGAAAACAGCAGTTGTGAAGACCTCTACAGTGAAAAAGGTTTCCGACACACTCATGGATACGACACTAAAATTAAATGGTGTGGAGGAAGGAATGCTTCAGTACAATGATGTTGTAGGACAGTTGCTTACATACTATGACGGAGAGTTGTATTGATTTTTCGGAGGGTTTTATATGGGAGATATTATCTCATACGTTTATGAATTTGGGGGCTTTACCTTTACGGAAAAGCCCTTTTGTGAAATTGACGGACTTGTTCTTTCCCATCTGTCTTATTTTATTTTTGATGGGATTGTTCCCAAAATAGACGAAAATAAGCCGGCAGTCGCATTGTGTGATGTGGCACAGAGGATGGACTGGCGTAATTTTATCTCTGTGAAGTGGGAGCTTGACAAAAACAGGGAACTATTTTATAAAACGGCTTTCTCACGCAGATACAGGAATACAAAGGCAAATTACCTGGTGGAAGAGATGGACTCCAGGGAAGGCACACAGTTTTGCGCAGTGACATTTCTGCTGGGAAATGGGGACACGTTTCTGTCTTTCCGGGGGACAGATGATGCACTGATTGGGTGGAAGGAAGATTTCTATATGGCGTATCGTACACCTGTGGGTGCCCAGCTGAGAAGTACAGAGTATGTGAACCAGGTGGCAAAGCTTCTTGCCAGAAAGCGCAGTCTCAGATTTTATCTGGGAGGTCATTCCAAAGGAGGGAATCTGGCGGTATATGCGGCAATGACCTGTGATGAAAATATCAAACATAGAATCGGCAGGATATATAATATGGACGGACCAGGATTTCGACCAGATTTTATGGAAAAGCTCGATTATGATGGCATCAAAGATAAAGTTTTAAAGATTGTCCCAGACGAATCGTTTGTGGGCATGCTGATGGAGCAGAAGGAGGACTATGAGCTGATCAGAAGCACAGAGATCGGTGTACAGCAGCATATTTGTTTTTCGTGGTGTGTTGAGGGAGACCGCTTTGAGCGTTCCGAGGCGCAGCAACCGAAGCGCAAGGAATTGTACGACCGCATCAACAATTGGATTTTTGCTTTGGGGATTGAGCAGGTGGGGGATTTTATCGACAGTCTCTTTAAAATGATAGAGATTACAGAAGCCAAAACACTGACAGATCTCAAGAATGTAAAGAGTGGGGAGGTTGCCAAAAAGCTTCATACGATCATGCAGGAGTATTCGGGTATGAACGATGAGACAAAGCAGATTTTCTGGGAGATCAGCGTTTTCATGGTGGAAGTTCTTGCGCGGGATCAGCAGGAGCGCATACGGCGATGGAAGGCAGTTGACAAGATCCGGCAGCGGATGGAGCATTGAAAATGTAACTACTTTCATGAAAATGTTCAAAGTATATGAAAAAAGACTGGAAAAGTATTCCGAATATAGTTGACTTTCTACTAAGAACGATATAAAATACAAAATGTAAGCACTTACAAAAACAAGTAACAAAGTAATGATTGAAAGATTGATAGGAGAAAGTGACATGGAATTATTAAATGCGGCAAAGACCGGAAAAAAAGAGAGACCGATTAAGGTACTTCAGTTTGGTGAAGGCAATTTCTTACGTGCATTTGTTGATTATTTTATTGATATTGCAAATGAACAGGGTAAATTTGACGGGGACATTGTTCTGGTCAAGCCCATCGATGGCGCTGGGATTCTCAACATGTTTCACGACCAGGACTGCCAGTACACGGTATGCTTAAGAGGCATGGTTGACGGCGAGCCAAAGGTGATCAAGCGCGTGGTGACAAGTGTTGCCGATGTGGTAGACGCCTATGAGGAATATGGAAAATACAATGAGTATGCCAAGTTAGACACATTGAGATATATTGTTTCTAACACGACGGAGGCCGGTATCGTATTTGATGATTCTGACAAATTTGAATCAGAGCCGCCCAAGACATATCCGGGCAAGCTCTGCAAATTCCTCTATACGAGATATAAGCACTTTGATGGTGCTGCAGATAAGGGACTTGTGATGCTTCCAGTAGAGCTGATCGATGACAATGGAATCCATTTAAAGGAGTGTGTTGTCAAGTTTGCAAAGCTCTGGAACCTTGAAGATGGCTTCCTGACATGGCTTGATGATGCCTGTGTATTTACATCGACACTGGTTGACCGTATCGTTACAGGATATCCGAGGGATGACGCGGAGGAGCTCTGGAAAGAGTTTGGCTATCGCGATAATATTGTTGTTACAGCGGAGCCGTTTGGTCTCTGGGTAATCGAGAGCGCAAAGGATATCAGCAAGGAGTTTCCGCTTCCCGATGCAGGCTGTCCGGTTATCTTTACAGACAATCAGAAGCCCTATAAGCAGAGAAAAGTGCGCATCTTAAACGGTGCACATACTTCTTTTGTACTGGCTTCATACCTTGCAGGAAATGACTATGTGAGGGAGTCCATGGAGGACGAGCTGATTGGTAATTTCATGCATAAGACAATTTACGACGAAGTGATTCCGACACTGGATCTGCCCAAACAGGATCTGCTTGACTTTGCGGAGGCAGTAGATGGCAGATTTAAGAATCCATATATTAAGCATGCATTACTTTCAATCTCATTGAACTCTGTATCGAAGTGGAGAGCAAGATGTATGCCGTCTCTGCTGGGCTATGTGGAGAGAAAGGGCGAGCTTCCGAAGCATCTGACCTTCTCGATCGCAGCGCTGATGGCTTTCTATACAGGAAGCGAGATTCGCGAGAAGGCACTGATCGGACATAGAGACGGTCAGGAGTACAATATCATGGACGACATGGCTGTGCTTGAGTTCTTCGCAGCAAACAGTGCAAAGGCTTCTGGCGAGTTTGTGCAGGCATATCTGAGCAATACAGATTTCCATGGACAGGATCTGACACAGGTTGCCGGTCTTGCTGATGCAGTGACAGGTTATCTGGAAGATATCAGGACAATTGGAATGAGAAAAGCGATTGAAAAGAACTTTTAATTAATTAAATTAAAAAGGATATAAATATGGCAAATTTTATTAAGATTAATGAAAATGATAACGTGGCTGTGGCGCTGGAAGTGATTCCAGCGGACACCACTGTGAACGTAAGCGGTGTTGATGTGACAACCACTATGGAAATTCCAGCAGGGCATAAGTTTGCGCTTGTAGATATCGCAGAGGGGACGCCGGTAGTCAAATATGGTTTCCGCATTGGAAATGCTACCGCTGCGGTAAAAAAGGGCGAGTGGATTCATACGCACAATTTAAAGACTGGCTTGGGCGATTTGCTTGATTACAGTTATGAGCCGGATTTTGCTGAGGAAAAGTTTACCGAGGATGTCACTTTTATGGGATACAATCGTGAGAATGGCAAAGTCGGTGTCAGAAATGAGATCTGGATCATTCCTACGGTTGGTTGTGTCAACAATGTGGCGAGCAGGATCGCAGAGCTCTCAAAAGGGCTCGTGCGGGAGAATATCGAGGCAGTGTGTGCTTTTACGCATCCGTATGGATGTTCTCAGATGGGAGATGACCAGGAGCACACAAGGCAGATTCTTGCGAATCTGATCAATCATCCAAATGCAGGCGGCGTACTGGTGTTGGGGCTTGGTTGTGAGAACAGCAATATTGATGTGTTAAAGGGATACATGGGCGATATCAATCCTGACAGGGTGAAATTCTTAGTATCGCAGGAGAGTGACGATGAGATTGCCGAGGGCGTCGAGATCGTGAAGGGACTTGCAGAGTACGCAGCACAGTTCAAGCGTGAGCCGATTAGTGTTTCCAAGCTTGTCATCGGCATGAAATGCGGTGGCAGCGACGGATTTTCGGGAATTACGGCAAATCCCACTGTTGGACGCTTTTCTGATATACTGATTAGCAAAAAGGGTACAACCATTCTCACAGAGGTTCCGGAGATGTTTGGAGCAGAGACCATTCTCATGAACCGCTGTGCAAATGAGGAATTATTTAACAAGACAGTTGACTTAATCAATGATTTCAAGAATTATTTCAAGAGTCATAATCAGACAATATACGAAAATCCTTCACCGGGGAACAAAAAGGGCGGTATTTCTACACTGGAGGACAAATCCCTTGGATGCACGCAGAAATCAGGAAGTGCGATCGTAAAAGGCGTATTGGCTTATGGTGAGATGGTGAGCACGCCGGGACTGAATCTGCTGAGTGCACCCGGAAACGACCTTGTAGCGTCGACGGCGCTCGCAGCCAGCGGTGCACATATTGTACTGTTCACAACAGGGCGCGGAACACCGTTTGCATGTCCGGTTCCTACGATGAAGATTTCGAGCAATTCCAGGCTTGCAGGCAAGAAGGACAACTGGATTGACTTTAATGCTGGTGTTGTTGCAGAGGGAGAAAGTCTGGACGTGGCTGGGCAGCGATTGTTTGACGAAGTAGTGGCGGTTGCTTCTGGCAAGGAAGTAAAGAGTGAGCTTGCGGGATTCCACGATATGGCAATCTTTAAGCAGGGCGTTACATTATAATCAAATATGTAAATAAAATAAAGGTGCTCGCGAAAATTTTGGGAGTACCCAAAGATAAATGGAGGAATTATTATCATGGCAAAAAAAGTAGTTACAATGGGCGAGATTATGTTAAGACTTTCTACACCCAACAATGAGAAGTTTATTCAGGCAGACGAGTTTGACATCAACTATGGCGGCGGTGAGGCAAATGTAGCAGTATCGCTGGCAAATTATGGACATGATGCAAGCTTTGTGACAGCAGTACCAGACAATGAGTTAGGTGAGTGTGCAATCGCCGCTTTGAGAAAATACGGTGTTGACACAAAGAACATTGCAAAGTGCGGAGAAAGACTTGGTATTTATTATCTGGAGTCTGGTTCTGCTATGAGACCTTCCAAGGTTGTATACGACAGGGCGCACTCTTCCATCTCTACTGCAACAGTTGCTGATTTTGACTTTGACAAAATTTTCGAGGGTGTTGACTGGTTCCATTTTACAGGGATCACACCGGCGGTATCTGATTCCGCGGCAGTGCTCACAGAGGAGGCTTTAAAGGCTGCTAAGAAGCATGGTGTTAAGGTTTCTGTAGACCTGAATTTCAGAAAGAAATTATGGTCTTCTGAGAAGGCTCAGAAGGTTATGAAGAATCTGATGCAGTATGTTGATGTCTGCATTGGAAATGAGGAAGATGCAGAGCTGGTATTGGGCTACAAGCCGGGCAATACAGACGTGACAAGCGGTGATCTTGAGCTTGCAGGCTACAAGTCAATCTTTGAGCAGATGGTTGCAGATTACAATTTCGAGTACTGTATTTCTTCCCTTAGAGTAAGCCATTCTGCTTCTGACAATGGCTGGTCGGCATGTATCTATTCAAGGGATACAAAGGAATTTTATCATTCAAAAGAGTACAGCATCCATCCGATTGTTGACCGCGTTGGCGGCGGTGATTCCTTTGCAGGCGGTGTGATCTGTGGACTCTTGGATGGCAAGGATTTCAAGGCTGCATTGGAGTATGGTGTGGCAGCATCCGCATTGAAGCACACAATTCCTGGTGATTTCAATCTGGTATCAAGAAAAGAAGTTGAGACACTTGCAGGCGGCGACGCATCAGGCAGGGTACAGCGTTAAAAAACGAAAAGTATAAAATATATTTAGGAGGAAATGTAAAATGGCAAACACAAATCCGTTTTCACTGGAGGGCAAGATTGCACTTGTAACAGGTGCTTCTTATGGTATTGGTTTTGCAATCGCAAAGGCGATGGCAAACGCAGGCGCTACAATCGTATTTAACGATATCAAGCAGGAGCTTGTGGACAAGGGAATTGCAGCATACAAGGAAGAGGGCATCGATGCACACGGATATGTATGTGATGTTACAAACGAGGACGCAGTCAATGAGTTGGTGGCAACGATTGAAAAGGAAGTTGGCGTGATCGATATCCTTGTAAACAATGCAGGTATTATCAAGAGAATCCCAATGTGCGAGATGACAGCAGCGGAGTTCAGACAGGTTATCGATGTAGACTTGAATGCACCTTTCATCGTATCAAAGGCAGTTATCCCTTCTATGATTAAAAAGGGACATGGCAAGATCATTAACATCTGCTCTATGATGTCAGAGCTTGGTCGTGAGACCGTGTCTGCATATGCAGCAGCTAAGGGCGGATTGAAGATGCTTACAAAGAATATCTGTTCTGAGTATGGTGAGTTCAACATCCAGTGTAATGGTATCGGACCAGGTTATATTGAGACTCCTCAGACGGCTCCTCTGCGCGAGATACAGCCAGATGGCAGCAGACATCCATTTGATACCTTTATCTGTGCTAAGACACCAGCAAACAGATGGTTACAGCCAGATGAACTCGGTGGACCAGCAGTATTCCTTGCATCAGAGGCATCAAACGGCGTAAATGGACATATACTCTATGTTGATGGCGGTATCTTAGCATATATCGGAAAACAGCCTAAATAAAAACAAAATAGGATTATATAAAAAGCGAGGGAAAATATGAACGAAGTATTAGAGAAAATCAGTAAAATCGGTATTGTGCCTGTTGTAGTATTAGATGATGCGAAAGACGCAAAGCCATTAGCAGAAGCGTTGATCAAGGGTGGTCTTCCCTGTGCAGAGGTGACTTTTAGAACAGCTGCGGCAGAGGAGTCAATCAAGATCATGGCAAGTGAGTTCCCTGAGATGTTAGTTGGAGCAGGTACAGTTCTTACAACAGAGCAGGTTGACCGCGCAGTGAATGCAGGTGCAAAATTCATTGTCAGCCCTGGTCTGAATCCAAAGATTGTAAAATATTGTATTGAAAAAGGCGTTCCTGTGACACCAGGTACAGCAAATCCTTCTGATGTAGAGCAGGCAATCGAGCTTGGTCTGGATGTGGTAAAATTTTTCCCTGCAGAGGCAGCAGGCGGATTAAATATGATCAAGTCTATGGCAGCTCCTTATACGCAGATGAAGTTTATGCCGACAGGCGGTATCTCTGCAAAAAATATTTGTGAGTATCTTGCATTTGACAAGATTATAGCATGCGGCGGTTCCTGGATGGTGAAAAAGGATCTCGTAGCAGCAGGAAAGTATGATGAGATTCAGGCACTTACAGAGGAAGCGGTAAGGACAATGTTAGGCTTTGAACTTCGTCATGTCGGTGTAAATTGTGAGGACGAGGCAGCAGCAGATGCAGTGGCGTCCAGATATGATGAGTTATTTGGCTTCACCAAGAAGGTAGGAAACAGCTCTATCTTTGCAGGTATCGAAGTTGAGGCGATGAAGAAGATCGGACGCGGCGCAAACGGACATATTGCGATTGGCACAAACAGTGTAGCGCGTGCAAAGAACTATTTGGAATCTGTAAAGAATGTCAAGTTTATCGAGGACTCTGCAGTCGTTAAGAATGGGAAGCTCACAGCAATCTATCTGGACGAGGAGATTGGTGGTTTTGCAATCCATCTTGTACAGAAATAAATAGTACGAAAAGATTTTTTCACGATCAACGAGTACCTGCTGAGAAATCTAAGTTTCGTACAGAGAAAAAGGAAAGAGGCATCACGTGGTATGTGGTGCCTCTTTGTGCACAAGTATATTGGTAGCTAAGGAGGGTTTGAATAATGTTATATAAGATCAACATGATCACAGAGGAGGACGGATGGATTGTCTTGGACACAGACGGCTGGGCTTCGGAACCGATTCGCCTGCTTGTGCAGAGTGTTGCTGAGGAGATGGGGAAGGAAGCATTTCAGCCCTATGAGGGAGATGCCCAGTTTATGATCAAGGGTGATCCGTATAAACTGATTTTCCAGTATGACGATGTGTTTGGCTCCTGTGTTATATTGGACAAACTGGAGGATAAAGATGCTGTCGTAGAACTTTTAGAGCGGCATTTTGAAAAATTAAGGAATAAATAAGAATAAAATTCAATAAAGGAGGCATATCATTATGGTAGATAATAATTGTGCATATTGTGTGGAGGGTGAACTTGTAGACAAGTTCGGTATCAAGATTTGTGAACTGGATGCGACAAAGGTGTATTTATTTAAGGAACAGAGTCATAAGGGAAGAGTCATTGTGGCGAGCAAACATCATGTGAGTGAGATGGTTGAGCTCTCTGAGGAGGAGAGAAATGCTTTTTTCCATGATGTGAATCATGTTGCTGAGGCAATTCACAAGGCATTTTCACCGGATAAGGTGAATTATGGTGCCTATGGCGATACAGGCCATCATCTTCATTTTCATCTGGTTCCAAAGTATAAGGAAGATGAGTTTGAGTGGGGAGGGACATTTGCCATGGATCCTAAGAGAAAGACGTTGTCCGATGCAGAGTATGATGCGCTTATTACAGAGTTGAAAAAATACTTATAGGAAGAGTATAGATGGTTGATTTTGCGTGAGGAATGGGAGAGAAAAAGGAGTTCATCATGGGAGTAAAAGTTTTGCTTGATACAGTAGACAAGGTTCGGGATTTTATTAATATCACAAGGAGTGCGCCTTACGATATTGATCTGATCAGTGGCAGGAATACATATCTTGACGCAAAATCACTACTTGGCGTATTGAGCTGTGACTGCAGAAAACCATTGCTTCTTGATATCCATGCTGAGATGGAAGAGAGAGCAGAGCTTATGGCTAAGCTGGAGAAGTATGTTGTTGCATAAACGAATATAGTTTTAGAGAGTGCAGATTTTGTTGATTTTTCAATGAACTCTGCACTCTTTTTATTTTAATAGTGGCAGTAGTCCTTAAGTTTTAGGGAAGATAATTCCAAAAGCGCTGAATTCTAATATTTTAGGAATGTGCATAGTCCAAGTGGAAACCTGCAAAAGTAGTGAGATCTGATACCAGAAAATATACGCGGCAGGAAATTTTGAGTAAGGAACTGTTAAGAAATAATTTTATACAGTTTCTAAGTACAATGACAAAAAAATGTATTTAAGCGATACAGATTTATTGGAAGAGTTCGTACATGTGGGAGATTTTGAAATTCAGTCAATTCTCCGGAACATAGACAGTTTGACCTTGACGGCAGCGCTGGCTGGCGCATCCGGCGACGTGGACAGGGCTTTCATGTCAAATCTGTCTGACAGAATGCGATACTTTATTCATGAAGATATGAAACAGTGGAGTGGGACAGAAGAAGAGATCGTCTCTGCACAGAGAAAAGTGCTTGAACTCGGAAATTTCTGTCTGAACAATGAGAAATAGGATTCAGTCGTCAAATGGTGCAGCCGCAAGACAATAAAAAAGAAACCTTATTGTCTACCAAGGTTTCCTTACTTAGTACTAAATGCGGAAGATGGGACTTGAACCCACACGTCGTTACCGACACAAGATCCTTAGTCTTGCCTGTCTGCCAATTCCAGCACTTCCGCATCTGACATATATTAAACTATGCAGAAACTGTTATCAGCGCATCTGCAAGATATATAATATCACTACATTGCTTTCATGTCAACAGATTTTTTTTATTTTTTATAATTTTTGAAATTATTCAAATAAATTATTTTTTACATTATTTTTCAAAATATAGTTGACATTTAATTGGAAATGCGTTAGAATATATCTTGTTCGCAGGAGTGGTGGAATTGGCAGACGCGCAGGCTTCAGGTGCCTGTGGTAGCAATA
>CAMWLV010000101.1 GCA_947175175.1 uncultured Lachnospiraceae bacterium | reverse complement strand
TACATTTATCATTTAAATCCTTGTAATTCCTACTCATGTTACGGCAATGGGCTTTCTGCGTCTGGTTACGAAGATGGGAATGTATGACTCCCTGCTTCCGCTGATTATTCCGTCGATCGCGTCACCGTCCGTATTCTATTTCATGTACAGTTATCTGCAGTCATCCCTTCCGCTTTCATTGGTTGAGGCGGCCAGAATTGATGGTTCCAAGGAGTTTCGTACTTTTAATCAGATTGTTCTTCCGATAATGAAGCCGGCAATTGCAGTACAGGCGATCTTTACATTTGTTGGTTCATGGAACAATTATTTCGTTCCTGCGCTGATTATCCAGACAAAGGATAAGATGACAGTGCCAATTCTGATCGCACTCCTTCGAGGAGCTGATTATCTGAACCGTGATATGGGAAAGATATATATGATGATCATGGTGGCAATCGTTCCAATCATTCTTGTATATTTGATTCTTTCAAAATACATTATCGCAGGTGTTACGCTTGGCGGTGTTAAAGGATAGAACTGTATAAAAAGCAGGATACTGCCCGTTATAACGGGGCAGTATCCTGCTTTTTTGAGCTCGAAACATCCCATACAGAGGAGGAATAAAGGTCGCGGTATTTCTTGGGAGTTATGCCTGTAAAATCCTTAAACAATTGTATAAAATGACTCTGCGAGGAGAAGGACAGGTAATTTGCTATCTCCACCAGACCGTAATCACAGAATTTTAAGAGATGCTGTGCCTTCTCAATCTTTTTCTCGCGGACATAGTCGCTTACTGAAACACCAGTTTCTTTTTTGAAAAGGCGTGACAAGTAACTGGCGGATAATTCGGTATATTCTGCGAGATCTTCAATCGTGATCCGCTCTTTGATATGGGCGTAAATATAATCAACACAGAGCGTGATGGGTCTGGACATTCCCGAACTTCTTGTCATAATCCGCATTTTTCCAGTAAAATCCAAAACCATGTGATCATGAAGGTCGATGACTGCCTGGCATGTGTGAAGATTATCAAGTTTTAGGATATAAAAATCGCTCAGACGAAATGCCTGTTCCAGTTCCATGCCTGCTCCAATACAGAGTCTTGTCACAAAGGCCGTTGTGATCACAAAATGGTATTTCAGATTGGTCACTGCGTCGCGGGAAAGCGTGCCGACACCTTCTGTTTCAGCAAATTTCTGTTGTCTGCAATTCTCCCGAACAAAATCAATATCCCCAGAGCTGACTGCGTTGAAAAAAAGCTGTTCGTCGTTCAGCGGACGGTGGTATGTGTCTCTTTCGCTGTCTGCGAGTTCCTGTACATACCATTCCTGTAATATTCCCATGTCTGATAATTCTCCATTCATTTTCGAAATAAAAGTATTATAGCATGATTTTAACATTATAGCAAGGAATCTGATAGATATTCCATTAAAAATCAGGTATAATGATGATACAGGGTATTTTATCAATCACAATTTTTGCAAAGGCGGGAGAATATACTCCGCATTGCCATGGGGAGTGTGCAGTTCATAAAGAGTGAGTAAAAATATAGTAAAAAGGAGAACATTATGAACAGAGAGATGAAGGAAAGAAAATTGTCTGGTGTACCTTTTGCGGACGAGCGCGATTATGAGATCCGCAACAGACAGATTGCAAGAGAAGCAGCGGCAGAGGGCATGGTACTGCTGAAAAATGAAAATCATATGCTGCCAATTCCAAAAGGTACATCGATTGCGCTCTATGGGGCAGGTGCTGCCCATACGATCAAGGGCGGAATCGGGTCAGGAGATGTCAACAGCCGCGAGACAGTCAGTATCTGGAAGGGACTTACAGATGCAGGCTATCAGATCGTATCAAAGAAGTGGCTGGACGAATATGATGAAACCTACACAAAAGCACGGCTGAAGTGGCGCGATGATATCTGGCAGAAGACGGATACGCTCCAAGAAAGCATTCCCGACTTAAATTTTTTCTATGCCTACAGTACAATTCCGTTTGTTTTTCCCGTGGGAGGGCTTCCGGAAAAAGAGGATGCGGAAATTGCAATGTACGTTCTGAGCAGAAAGGCCGGCGAGGGAAAAGACAGAGTAAACGCCGACGGAGATTATATGGTTTCGGAGGAAGAAAAGCAGATTATTGACAAAATATGTGAACTCTATCCTCATGTAGTGCTGGTCCTGAATACAGGCGGAGTGATTGACCTCTCTTTTACGGATGATTATCCGAATATTGAGAGTATTATTTATATGCATCAGCCAGGAATGGAAGCTGGAAACGCTTTTGCCGATTTGGTCAGCGGAAGTGTGGTTCCTGGTGGAAAGCTTACAGACAGCTGGCCTTGTGCTTATTCGGATTATCCGAATGCGTCCGTTTATTCCCATAATAACGGAAATGTTGATAAGGAAGAGTATATAGAGGGTATTTATGTGGGTTACCGCTATTTTGATACATTTCAAATTCCGGTGCGGTACAGTTTTGGATATGGGCTGTCATATACAAGCTTTTCGATAGAAACACTGGGAATTGAGCATTTTAATCTGGGAACACAGGAACCAGAAATTGGAGTAAAGGTAAAAGTGACGAATATTGGGGAGCACTATGCCGGCAGAGAGGTGGTTCAAATATATATTTCCTGTCCGCAGGATAAACTCGACAAAGAGTACCGCAGGCTTGCAGGCTTTTGCAAGACGAGGCGCCTTGCGCCAGGGGAAAGCCAGGAAGAGACGATCCGTTTTGCGGTTAGTACAATGGCGTGTTATCATGAGAGTCAGTCCGCGTGGATGGTGGAAGAGGGATGTTATGGGATTTTTGTTGGAAATAGTCTGGAGACTTCGGTTTTTAGCGCATCTATACAGATGGACGGGGATGCTGTTCTGATAAAAACAGAGCATATATGTCCGCTTCAGGAGTGTTTAGACGAACTGAAAGGGATTCCTGAAAAGGTAAATGAGCGCAGGAGCATATGGTTGAAGGAAGTGGCAGCACGGCCGGAAATTACAGTGCACAGCTTTGATATCATAAGGCGGGAAGTATCGTATGAGAGAAATTTTCATGATTTTTCAAATGAGGTGGCAAATTTTGTGGACAGCCTTCAGACCGGACAGCTGATCGAGCTGGCAACTGGAGATATCTCAAAGGCGCAGGGCAGCAGTATCGGGGCAGCCGGAAACAGTGTGCCCGGCTCCGCAGCGCAGACAAGCGGATGTGCTGCAGAACAAGGGCTTGCCAGCATTGTTCTTGCGGATGGACCAGCCGGACTCCGATTGAACCGTACCTATCAGGCGGTCAATGGAAAACCGATATCCATGCCGGTTGAGATGGCAATGGAAGATGGATATCTGGCGAGAGGGCGGTATGACCGGGAGGGAGAGACTTATTATCAGTACTGTACGGCGATTCCTGTCGGCACAGCACTTGCCCAGAGTTGGGATACCGAGATTATGAAAAAGTGCGGCAGGGCGGTAGCGGAAGAGATGCAGGAATTTGGTGTTACGCTCTGGCTTGCTCCTGGTATGAACATTCATAGAAATCCACTATGCGGTCGGAATTTTGAGTATTATTCAGAGGATCCCCTTCTCTCAGGAATTATGGCAGCTGCTATGACAGACGGCGTACAGTCGAGGAAGGGCTGTGGTACGACAATTAAACATTTTGCCTGCAACAATCAGGAAGATAACCGGATGCACTCAGACAGTATCGTGTCAGAACGAGCGCTGCGTGAAATTTACCTGAAAGGGTTTGAAATTGCAGTCAAAAAATCCCAACCTATGGCAATCATGACAAGCTATAATCTGGTGAACGGCATACATGCGGCAAACAGTTATGACCTGTGTACGAAAGCAGCCAGAAATGAGTGGGGATATCAGGGACTGATTATGACGGATTGGACGACTACCAATGACGGAACGGACTGCACGGCGAGTGGATGTATTAGAGCCGGAAACGATATTGTGATGCCAGGCTGTGACAGCGATCACAAGAACCTGAAGGAAGAGTTGGAAAGAGGTATGCTTGAGCTCAGAGAACTGAAGCTGGCAGTAGGACATCTGGTAAATATAATCTGGCAGTCTTCCTGCGAGGCGGATTCATGTGAATCTGTACAATAATGCGACAAGTTTTCTGGACAAAAAGAATCAGTAAAATATAACAATCGAGTATAACCGACAGGAAAGTTATGAATGTCGGTTATACTCGATTATAGGTATGGCGCGAAGTATAACTTTAACAGTTTTTCTAACCATTTTTCTGGCAGTCATCGGGCGGATGGGAACGTGGCTTATATAGGAATGGCAAATGTAATCATAGTACTCTCGTCTAAAATGCTGTTTATCTTCAGTCCATACTCCTTTCCGTAGGTGAGCAGCAGTCTTTCATGCACATTTTTAAGTCCATAACCTTCTGACTGGGTTTGGGTCAGCAGCGGAAGTTTTTTCGAGGGAATGCCAAGACCATTGTCCATGATCGTGAAACGAATCAGGTCATCGACACGGGTGACAGTCAGAAACAGGACTCCACGTTTGGTTTTATTGGGCAGGATTCCGTGCATGATCGCATTTTCCACCAAAGGCTGCAGCAGCAGATTGGGAACTTCCAGTTCTGGCAGGGAATCGTCGATCTGATAAGCAACATCAAATAAATTATCATTCAAAATGAGCTGGATATCAATATAAGATTTCACATTTTTTATCTCGTTGGAGAGCATGGTCTGGGATTTTCCTTTGTTTAAGGTGGTTCGGTAAAAGGTAGACAGGAGCTGTGCCATCTGGCTGATTTCCGTTTGATCGTTTACCAGAGCCTTGCTGTTTATGGCAGAAAGGCAATTATAGAGAAAGTGTGGATTGATCTGTGCCTGCAGTGCCATAAGCTGTGTTTCTTTCAAAGTAATCTTGTTTTGGTAGTCTTCGATCACCAGACGGTTAAGTTTTTCGATCATGTGTTGGAAACTGTTGGTTAAGCTTCCAATTTCGTCAGGACAGTCGTCATGGATCCGGACAGATAAATCGCCCTCCTGAACCTTATGCATAGCGGAGAGCAGCAGATTTACCTTCTGGGCAAAAAAGTTAGAGAGCAGACCGCTGACGATAATGATTAAGAGGAAACATATAAGCAGAATGATGAAAATCGTGACGGCCATTTTGTTTGCGGGAGCTGCCAGCAGGGCAGAGGGCTTTTCCAAGGTAATGATCCAGCCATTTTTGAGAGGGCTGCTGAACTTTGATGTCCAGCCGTCTTCGGGATAAGAGATTCCGGCAATGGACTCATCCGTATAATCATAAAAAGTTTCGTGAGCGTCTGCTATCTGCAAATGGTAATCATTTGAAATATCACGGAGCACTTTGAACACCTTTTCGGGTTTCAGCCGGATGCAGATACAGTGGGAAGAAAAGGCGGTGAAATGCTTGATATAAGGGGCGGGAACTCTCTGAAACAGACAAAGATATCCCTCTTTATCCAGACGCCAGACAGGTCTTGTGGCATCGCTCAGAGAGTCATGCCAGACTTCCGATTCCAAATCAGAGATTGGACGGAGCTGTTTTCCATGAAACAGGTCTGTCCTGTCTACATAAAGAGTGACCTGGTCAATTTCTGGGTGCTGCCCGTAAATGTTTTCAAGCAGAACATCGTATTCGTAAGTGAGCATTTCATACTTTTCAATGATCGTCTGATCTTCTGCTGAGGACACATGGACAATCGTATCTGAGAGGGCGAGATAGGTAATCAGGTTCTCATAGAGCTGAACCTGATAGTCCAGGGAATTATAGGCGGTGTCTATGGCGGAGGAAAGGTTATCCTGCTCTTTGTCAAGCAAAAGGTTTCTGGTCTGGTAATAGCAAAATATGCCAAGCGTGATCATGGGAATGAATCCGACCAGAATACAGGTGAAGATCAGCTTACTCCTGTATTTTAGATTCAGATAAAAAGAAAGTATGTGTTTCATAAAGGTTCCTCCTGCCGGTATTTTTCCGGTGATTTTCCAAAATATTCCCGGAAACTCTGGCAAAAATAAGAATAGTTGGCATAGCCTACACTGGCACCGATGTCAATAACCTTGCGGTTTGTGGTGTGCAGCAATTCGCTGGCTTTTTCCATGCGCACCTGACGGATGTATTGCGAAAGACTTTTTCCAGTACTCTTCTTAAAAAGTCTGTTCAGATAATCCGGTGTCAGGTAGACCAATGAGGCAAGCATCTCCACGGAGAGGTCACGGTTATAATTTTTGTTGATGTAATCCTGTGTTGATAGGATTTCCCTGCGCACATCTGCGGCTGGGGCAGTGTCATGGCCTTTTATGATCGTTTCTGCCATGGACTGGACAATATTGATCATTTCCAAGATATCCTGCTGTATGTAAAGCTCTGTGATGAGTGTATCCAGGGATTTGACATCTTCGTGCCCCTTGTCCTTTTCTGACAGAAAGGGATACATGGTAGTGATCAGGTTGGAAAACACAAATTTTACAAGAATCTGGGATTGATTCACAGGATTCCGGTATTTTTGGAACAGTAAATCCAAATTTTTTAAAAGGTTAACGCTGTCTTTATCATATAAGTTTCGTTTGATCATAGTCAACAGGGAATTATCATCCAACTCTTCATATAATTGTTCGGCCTGCTCCATGCAGTCGTAAGAAAAGACTTTGACTTCTGGTTTCCAGAAGCGCTGCTCCATCTGTTGTTCGACAAAGGCATAAGCATCCTGCAGATGGGAGTATCCGTTTATAGGATGACTTATGGAGAGATAGCATTCCGATTGAAAATTCTCTGTGATATAAGTATGGAGTCTGCATCCAAAGCTGTAGGCATCCTTGTGTTCACTGCGCAAAAATAACAGTGATTGTGTGGAGGACAGACTCAGTGTTTCCATATCCATCTGCATTTCGCTGCGCAGTCCTTCGTAAAAAATCGTATAATTTTTTTCCAGAAAGTGAGGCGGAAGATCCAGCAGTACAATCTGATGGAATTCATTCAGCATCTGGATGATTTCATCAGAAAGTTCTGAGGACAGGGTTCCGCTGATACAGCCCTGCAGTGCATAGCGGAGTGTATAGGACTGCTGGGTGAACTGCCGGATTCTTGTATCTTTCTCCTCAGCCAGCTGCTGGATCACGTCTTTCAATGTCGACTCCAGTTCTTTTGGCACAACTGGTTTTAAGATATAATTTGTCACGCCTAATGTCATGGCGGTACGCGCGTATTCAAATTCCGCATAACTGCTGAAAAGGATCACTTTGATTCCAGGAAGCAGATCGGAAGCCTGTTTTGCCAGCACAAGACCGGATGAAGCAGGCATTCTGATATCGGTAAAAAGAATATCTGCAGGCCATTCTTTTAATAGTTCAAGGGCTGTGGAAGCACTTTCTGCTTCCTTTAGTTCCAGTGGCAGATTTGAGGATTTTATGAGGTAATGAATACATTCTCTCTCAGTTCTTTCATCGTCTACAATAAGCATTTTGTACATAATTTAACTCCTTTATCTGTGGAAAAGTATGTAGATCTATATAAGAATATATCACTATTATTTGCGTTTTGAATCATTTTATATAAAAAAAGGCGGAAAACTGATATGATTTTCGGAAATTTTATATATAATATGGTCGAAAATTTTGCTATCGTTAAATCAGCGCAAGTTGTATGATATATGCATTTGCCGGCTTGTTACAAAAATCTATATATTCAATGGAGGTAAGACAATGAAAAAGAAAAGTCTCAGCTTGATGCTGGCAGCTACAATGGTTGTGACATGTATGACTGGATGCAGCAAGTCAGAAGAAGATTTTACAGCAAATATGAGTGATGAGGAAAAAGCAGCATGGGAGGCTGCGGCAAACGATCCATATGGGAAATATCCTGAGCTGGTAACTTATACCACTGGATATGTCCTGACCTCACAGGGAGCAGATACCCTCTCAGGAACTTCCTATGAAAAAGATACACCTACTGACAATGCCTATACAAGATATGTGAAGGAAGTCATCAATGTACAGAATGATAATATGTTCGAAGCGCAGGCAGGCGACGATTACGACCAGAAGGTTTCCCTGGCGATTGCGGCCCAGGATATTCCGGACATTATGCATGTTGCGGAGTATTCCACGCTGGTAGAGCTGGTGGAAAATGATATGGTTGCGGATTTGACAGATATTTACAATAATCTGGCATGTGATACAGTCAAGTCGGCATATGAGAGCTATGGTGCCAATAATCCGCTGAACGCAGCGACTTTTGACGGCAAGATTATGGCAATTCCCAAGACTCAGCTGAGTGATGGTCAGGACTTCCTGTGGCTGCGCAAGGACTGGCTGGATCATCTTGGACTGGATGAGCCTTCCACACTGGATGAGGTTGCCGATGTACTCCGGGCTTTCATCAACAATGACCCTGATGGAAACGGTCAGGCAGACACGGTAGGGCTTGCAGTATTGCCGACTGTATATGGCGGTTATCCGAATAACCATTTTGGTGTAGACAATATTTTCACGGCATTTAATGCATATCCTGAAGTGTGGATCACTGACAGCGATGGCAAGGCGGCATATGGTTCTGTACAGCCCGAAATGAAGGATGCCCTGCAGCTTCTAGCTGACTGGTATCAAGAAGGCTTGCTTGATAAGGAATTTACAACACGTACTACAGATGATATTGTGGCGCTGATTTCCGGCGGACAGTGCGGCGCTTATATTGGCCCATGGTGGTCTCCGTTTAATCCGGCGCAGACAGCTTCTTACGCAAACAAGGATGCAGAGTGGATCAATGTCAGTGCACCAGTAGGGTCTGACGGAAAGATTAACGCCATTAATACCAAGCCTTATGCTGGTTTCGTAGTGGTAAGAAAAGGTTATGAGCATCCTGAAGTTGCAATGAAGATCGTTAATATCAACTCTGAGTATGCAAAACAGGATACCTCTGAGGCAGCCAATGAAATTATTGAGAATCAGACAATTGCGTACTTTAACTGGCCTCTGTATTGTCAGGTGCAGCCGGGAAATAATGCGGAGATCATGACAGAACATGTGAAAGCAGTTCTTGATGGCAGCGCGGATGTCTCCACGTTGGATACAGAAGAAATAGGCTACTATGATGCAGCAGTCCGCTACCAGAACGCAGTTGCAGCAGGTCAGAAAGCGGATTCTGCGGATTACTCCCAGTATATGTCCCGTCTGGTGGCAATCAACAAGTTTAGCGAGGAACCGGCATACTTCATGACACCTTCTTATTTTGAGACAACCGAGAGCATGAAGACAAAATGGGCATCTCTTGAGAAGTTAGAGCAGCAGACGATCTTGAAGATTATCGTGGGCGAGGCAGATATGTCAGCTTTTGATGAGTTTGTGGCAAACTGGACTTCCGCAGGCGGACAGTCAATCACAGACGAGGTCAATGAAGAACTTTCTGCAAAATAGGAATCATACAAATATAGAAATCAAAAAAGAAATGGAGGGGGTTATATGAAGCAGGGTAATAAAGCAGCCAGCGGGGCAAAGACAGAGTTTGCGGGACGGGAGAAGAGGATGTTCCATCTGATGATGCTGCCTGGTATGATCATGCTGTTCCTGTTTGTGTTTGTACCGTTATTTGGTTCCTTGATGGCATTCCAGAATTATGTTCCGGCGAAGGGAATTTTTGGTTCCAAATGGGTAGGGTTCGACAATTTTAAATTTATTTTCAGCCTTCCCGACAGCCGGCAGGTATTTGTCAATACACTGGTGATCGCTTTTGCGAAATTAATATTCAATATTATCGTTCCAGTGACCTTTGCAATCTTATTGAATGAAATTACGGTCAGTATATGCAAGAAATTTTTCCAGACAGTTGTGTATCTTCCGCACTTTCTGTCATGGGTTGTACTTGCAACGGTAGTTACCAATATGTTTTCACTTTCTGGTCCTTTCAACTCACTGATTACAGCGTTTGGAGGCGATGCCGTTCAGTTTTTGGCAGATAATAACTGGTTTCGAAAAGTAATCGTAGCGACAGATGTATGGAAGGAGTTTGGTTATAACTCAGTAGTTTATCTGGCAGCTTTAACTGGTATAGATCTGGGACTTTATGAGGCGGCGTCCATCGACGGAGCAAACCGTTTTGAGCAGACGATTCATATTACTCTGCCGAGTCTCCTGCCAACCATCATATTGATGACTGCGCTGAATCTTGGAAATATCCTGAATGCCGGTTTTGACCAGGTATTTAACCTTTATAATCCGATTGTCTATGAGACAGGCGATATTATTGATACATATGTGTACAGAATAGGTATGGTAGAGAGGCAGTACAGTATTGGTACTGCAGTGGGATTGTTTAAGTCCATTATCAGTTTCCTGTTGATCATGGGTGCCAATAAGGGTGCAAAGAAGCTTACTGGCAGCGGTATCTTTTAAGGAGGGATGGCATCATGAGGAAAAAAGTAAATTATACAAAAATGTTTTTCAAAGCAATCGTATGGGCAGTGGTGATTATCCTTACTTTAAGCTGTCTGCTTCCTTTGATCAATATGCTTGCGATTTCCCTCAGCGGAAGCGATGCGGTTGCTGCCAATGAAGTTGGATTCATTCCTAAGGATTTTACAGTTGTCACATACAAGAAGCTGTTGGAAGATTCACAGTTCTGGAAATCTTTTCTGATTTCTGTGGAGAGAGTGATCCTGGGATTGATCATCAACATGTTTTTCACAGTGAGTATGGCGTACCCGCTTTCTAAGAGCAAGAAGCGATTCCCGACGCGTGAGGTTTATATTAAGTTCGTTATCTTTGCAATGCTGTTTTCAGGCGGTATCATTCCGCTGTTCATGGTAGTGAGCAATCTTCATCTGACGAATACGATCTGGGCGTTGGTGCTTCCAGGTGCGGTTCCGGTGTTCAATGTCATTCTCCTGATCAATTTCTTCAAGGGTGTGCCGGAGTCACTGGATGAGGCGGCGCGAATTGACGGCGCAAGCCCGATTGAGATTCTGGTGAAGATCTATCTGCCTGTATCTCTGCCGGCGTTGGCTACAGTGGCATTGTTCTCCATCGTAAATCACTGGAATGATTATTTCTCTGGTTTGATTTATATGAGCAAGTCCGCTATGTATCCTCTGCAGACCTATATCCAGCAGCTTACAGTGGATATTACACAGGTGACAGACGCAGAGCAGTTAAAGCAGATGGCTTCCATGAATAACCGTACTTTTAATGCAACGAAGATTGTGGTATCTACAATTCCGCTGTTGATCATCTATCCTTTCCTGCAGAAATATTTCGTATCCGGTATGGTCATTGGTGCGGTTAAAGAGTAAAATATCGTGTCTAACGGCTCCCATTATCAGGCGGGAGCCGTTTTGCGTAACAAAATATTATTTTATAGAATAAAGGAGATTTTTTAGAAATGGCAATTGAGGTGGGAAAGAATGGCAGATTGTTCAATCTGCACACAATAGACAGCACCTATCAGATGTATGCGGATGAGTATGGCGTTCTGCTGCATACATATTATGGCAGGAAAATCGACGATGAGAATCTGTCGGATTTGATTTTTCGGGCAGATGTAGGATTCTCTGGAAATCCACCAGAGGCGGAGGGCGATCGGACGTATTCCCTAGATTGTCTGCCGCAGGAGCTGCCTTCCGACGGAGTAGGAGATTTCCGTGAGAGCTGTATTTCCCTTTTGCATGAAGACGGCAGCATGGCGGCAGATTTCCGATTTGAGGGTTACGAACTGATTCCGCGTTCCTATAAAGTGGAAGGAATGCCGTCCCTTTATGACAATGATGAGGAGAAGGGTCAGACGCTGATCATTACCATGAGGGAAAAAGCTTCTCAGACCATGGTGCGTTTATTCTACAGTGTATTTGAGAAAGAAAATGTGATCACTAGAGCAATTCGAGTGGAAAATCAGGGAGTGAGCGAGGTAGTGCTTGACAAGTGTCTATCCTGCTGTCTGGATTTTCAGTTTGGGGAATATGATCTGATTACGTTTGCAGGAAGACATATGTTAGAGCGGAGTCCTGAGAGGAACAGAGTACAGCGGACCAAAATGGAGATCGGAAGTATGCGCGGCACCTCCAGCCATCAGTACAATCCCTCCATGATCTTATGTGCGCCGGATACTACGGAGGATTTCGGGGACTGTTATGGTCTGTGTCTGGTGTACAGCAGTAATTTTACGGCTTGTGCCCAGAAAGACCAGAGAGGGCAGACAAGAGTGTTAATGGGGATCAATCCTAATAAGTTTTCTTTCAGACTGAAAAAAGGGGAGTCTTTTGATGCGCCGCAGGTGATTTTGAGCTATTCGGATACTGGTCTTGCCAAACTGTCGCATCAGTATCATAAGATTTTGAGAGAGCACATGTGCCGTGGCAGATACCAGCATGCGAAGCGCCCCGTGCTGTTGAACAACTGGGAGGCGACGTATTTTGATTTCGATAAAGAAAAGCTGGTTTCTCTTGGAGAGCAGGCGGCAGAACTTGGGATTGAAATGCTAGTGCTGGATGACGGATGGTTTGGCAAGCGGGATGACGATAACAGCGGTCTGGGTGACTGGTTTACCAATGAAAAGAAGTTAGGCAGCAGTCTCAAGGAGCTGGGAGACAGGATTCATGCTTTGGGTATGAAGTTTGGGCTTTGGTTTGAGCCTGAAATGATTTCGGAGGACAGTGACCTTTATAGGGCGCATTCCGACTGGGCACTCAGGATACCAGGCAGGGAGCCAAACCGGAGCAGGAATCAGCTGGTGCTGGATATGAGCCGTGACGATGTTCGCGAATATCTCTTTGAGCGGATTGCGGATATTTTGGGACATGCGCCGATCAATTATGTGAAATGGGATGTGAACAGAAGCCTTTCTGATATCTACAGCCATAAATATGCAGGCAACCAGAATGGGGAGGTCTATCACCGCTTTATTCTGGGTGTTTATGACTTGCTGGATCGTCTTCTTGAAAGATTTCCAGATATTTTGTTGGAAGGCTGCAGCGGCGGCGGCGGACGTTTTGACGCGGCGATGCTGTATTACTCCCCGCAGATTTGGTGCAGTGATAATACAGATGCGGTGAACAGGCTGGATATTCAGTATGGTACATCGTTCTTCTATCCTATAAGTAGTATGGGTTCCCATGTATCTGCTGTTCCCAATCATCAAACCAAGCGGGTTACTTCTTTTCGCACGAGGGGACATGTGGCGCTTTCGGGAAGTTTTGGCTATGAGTTGGACTTGAACAAGATCTCGGAGGATGAGAAGGAGATGGTAAGAGAACAGATTGCAGAGTTCCACAAATACTATTCCCTCACGCATGAAGGGACATATTACAGACTCACTTCGCCGGGTGGAAGGTTCTGTGCGTGGGAGTTTGTGGATGAGCAAAAGGATCACGCGCTGCAGACACTGGTCATGACATCGGCGGAGGGAAATCCGCTTCCTGTGCATACTGTTATAAAGGGGCTTTCACCGGATAAATATTATCACTGTTCGGCAAACAATCAGATTCACAGCGGAAGGACATGGATGGGTGCTGGACTTACATTAAGCAGGGTGCCAGAAGAATATGAGAGTGTTCTCATTGAATGGAACGTGGTAGAATGAGAATAAGCAGGAGGGAAGTGGCTATGGAAGGAATCAATAAAATGAGCATTGATGTAGATGTTAGCGCGGAATTAAATTTTCACCATCTTGATTTGAGTGCCCTCCAAAGCGGGCAAATGGGAGTTATCGTGAAATGGCAGTATAAAAAGGACGGTGTTTTTGAGTTATTATGGGGAGATATCGTTGTTTTGTCTGCCTACGCAAAAGCGTATCATGTAGACGGAAGGATGATAGACACCAGAACGGCAGTGCTAAAAAAGAAGGAGGCGGTTTCGAGAGAGAGGGGACAGATTCTTACGTTTGAGGCGGAAAACGGTCTGCTCTTGATAGAGAATTTGCTGATTTCCGAACCTGGTGTACCTATGGCTTCCTGCTGTCTTTCGCAGAAAGACGGCAAGGAGGTGGAGACAAACTGCCTGATCCCACTGATTGCGGAAGGACTGGGAGATAACGTGCCCCAAATATGGAAAAGTATCTGGAGTAAAATGCTGTTAGTACCCTATGACAATACAATGTGGCTGCGCTACGAGGCACAGCCGCTGCGTGCGGGGAGGAAAAGCTATGATTTCACAGTATTGTTCCAGGAAGACAGCAGGGAGGGACTGCTAATTGGCGCAGCGGACTTTTCTGTATGGAAAAATGTGATCATGTGCTCCGGAACAGATGCAAAAAGCCTTTGGGTGCAGAGCGGTATTGCTGACGAGGGAACACACGACAGTGTTTCCCACGGGAGCATGAGCGGAAAGACCGTGGAATCTTCCCGTTTTTATGTGTTGTATGGAACGGATTACAGAAGGGTTCTGGAGAATTATGGGGATTTGATCGCTGAGGAGCAGAAGTATCTGGCATGGATGGAGGGTGTGCCTTTTGGTTTTAACAGCTGGGCAGGGCTGGCATTCCGGTTGAATGCAGACAACTATCAGAAGACAGGACAGTTTTTGCGCGAAGTGTTACAGCCGGCAGGGTATGAGAATAATGAATGTACTTATATGAATCTGGATGCAGGGTGGAGTGTCATTCCGGAGGACACACTGATATCTTTGGTCAAGGAACTGCATGATAACGGACAGAAGGCAGGTATTTACGATTCACCTTTTGCCTTTTTCGGTGACGATGTAAAGCAGGAGATTCCAGGTGCACCAGGGCACTGTTTTGAGGAGATTTTATTAAAGGATTCCGACGGAGTACCGCTTGCGAAGGTAGATGGGGCAATTCCGTTTGACGTGACACATCCGATTTGGAAAATGCAGATGGTATGGAAATTGTCACGATTTGTGAAGTGGGACTTTGATTATGTGAAACTGGATTTCCTGTCGCATGGTGGAATGGAGGGCTGTCATTATGACAAATCGATCCATACTGGCAGGCAGGCGATCACAGTTGGATATACTTTTATTTCCCAATATTTATCACAGGAACGGATCGGGAAACCATTCTTCATCAGTTTTTCCATTGCGCCGCTGTTTCCGTGTGGGTTCAGCCATGCAAGACGATTTTCATGCGACGCATTCGGTACAAATGAAGATGTAGAATATGTGCTCAATGCCCAAACCTACGCATGGTGGCAGAGCGGAAGGTTATATCAGTTTAATGACCCAGATCACATCTGTCTGTTAAAGGGCGCGTTCACAGACAGGGACAGCCTCGAAGGAGAAGCCAGGGCGCGGTATACCTCAGCGGTGATTGGTGGTACAGTAATGATGCTCAGCGACGACTACGAAAGACCGGAAGCACGCAGGCGGGCAGAGCTTTTTGCGACAAACCGTGAAGTGAATGACTTGGCGGCTTCCATGGTTTCATTTTGTCCGGTGGAGTCGGCGAATGCCTCTGCATCTGCTGTGTTTACGGCTGTAATTGAGGGAAAGCAGTGTCTGGCGCTGTTTCATTGGAAAAATGGTGATGGAACTGTGCAAGTGGACTGCAGCCGCGCAGGAATCCGTCCAGGGGTTCGTTATCGGGAGTTGTGGAGCGGTAAAGAAATGCAGGATGAGGATGGTGTGATCAGATGGAAAGTGCAGGGATGTGACGCTATACTGTTGAAAGAGGTTTAGCGGAAATAGGAAGGAGTAAAGCGTTTCATATAGTGAAAAGGAGACAAACAGCTGCAGGCAGAAAAACGGCCTGCAGCTGTTTGTTTTTGAAATGAGCCTTACAAGATTGTTTGTGCCTTTGTGGTAAGATAATGGCGTTGATCAATTCGACTGACCCGTATGGGCAACTTACATATTAATGAAATCTGTCTTTTAACGCATCTAACAATAATTCTGCAATCGGTGTGAACACCTGATATTTTTTCCAAATGATATACATTTTCGTTTCGA
>CAMWLV010000100.1 GCA_947175175.1 uncultured Lachnospiraceae bacterium | reverse complement strand
CTTTTGCATTCTCCGCGATCAGCGCAACCATCTCTTCCTGTTTGGCTTTGATCCGGTCACTGTATTCATCCGGCTGCTGTTCTTTTCCATAGCTGCCGATCACTCGGATAACATTCTGCCGGAAGGCTCCCACAAAATTACCTTCATTCCTTGTGATACGGTGGATGGCTTCCATAACTGCCCTGTTTAGTGCACCCTCTTCGAGTGTCTCGGAATCGCCGCATTGCTTTACGCCGTTTGTCAGGCGGTTTGAGCATCTCCAGACGATCTTCTTTTTTCCGTTTCTTGCCCATGTCACCCTGCGGTATTCCTGCCCGCATTTGCCGCACAGCAGGATTCCGGTCAGTGCATATCCTGATGAATATTTGCTCTTCTGGTTCTTCTTTCTTGTCACCGCAGACTTGCACATGGCTGACCGACGCATGATCTCTTCCTGTACCCTGAAAAATAATTCCTTCGGTATGATCGCCTCATGGTCGTCCTCCACATAGTATTGTGGTACGATACCATTGTTGGGGACTTTTTTCTTTGTCATGAAATCCACTGTGTAGGTTTTCTGCAATAAGGCATCTCCCATATATTTCTCATTTCTTATCATTTTAGCTATCACAGTCGCATTCCATTTATCCTTTCCCGTCGCCGTCTTGATCCCCTTTTCCTCAAGGTACCCGCTGATTTTGGCGGTGCTGTAGCCCTCAAGGTAAAGTCTGAAGATCAGGCGCACAACCTCTGCCTCTTCGGGTACGATGACCAGCTCACCTTTATCATTCTTGGTATAGCCCATAAATTTGTTGTGGTTGACAATGACCTGTCCCTTTTCAAACCGTCTTACTACGCCCCATCTTGTATTTTCGCTGATGTTGCGGCTTTCCTCCTGCGCAAGGCTGCTTAGGATCGTCAGCAGGATTTCACCTGTACCGTCTAAAGTGTTGACACCTTCCTTTTCGAATACTACCGCCACATTCTTCTCCTTCAGCTGGCGGATTGTGGTGAGTGCGTCCACAGTGTTCCTTGCGAAACGGCTCACGGATTTGGTCAGGATCATGTCGATTTTACCGTCGAGTGCATCCTTTATCATGGTATTGAAATCGTCTCTCTTTTTGGTGTTGGTCGCGCTCTTGCCATCATCGGCGTAGATACCTGCGTTCTTCCAGTTCTGGTTTTCCTCTATCTTGTTAGTGTAATATTCCACCTGCGCCTCATAGCTGCTCTCCTGCTGTTCCAGCTCTGTGCTGACGCGGCAGTAGGCGGCTACCTTCAGCCGTTTTTCCGCCAGCTTTATGCTGCGGTCGTACTGCGGCTTTGCAGGTATCATGGATATCTTTTTCTTTTCTGCTGTTCCTGCCATTTTTTCTCCTTCCGGATTCCGTTTCTATTGGATTCCTATTTTTATGCTGCTCCCGTTTAGGAACACTACCTCTACTGTGTTGTTTTTATAAATTATGATCCGGCTGACAAGTTTCCGGTACAGCTCCCCATCAAATTCTGTCAGTTCACTTCTGTCTGCAAGGATTTCCAGCATCTCGTCTGTGCGGAAACCTGCATCATTTATTTCCAGCGTGCGGTATCGCTCCTGTGCACGCTGGTACAGGAGTGTCATGATATCGGTCTGGCCTGTGACCTGTTCCGGCTGGCCTGTATCCGCGTTTGTCTGCTCCTGGTCTGCCGTATCATGCCCTGATCCGTACTGTTTCCATCTGGCTTTTGCCTGCTCCAGCCTGCACTCTATCTTTCTGCATTCTGCACTGACCTGTCCGGCTGGTGAAACAGGCGGACGCATCCGTTTCCTGTCCCGTATGATCTGGTTGATCGCACTGATACATACTTCCTTTACCTGTTCATCTGTTATGAATCCGCCGGCACACGACAGGCGGTTCTGGTAGATATAATTTTTGCATTTCCACTTTGCTGTTCTTCCATTGTTCCTTTTTTTGTTACTGGGCTGGATATGGCTGTAGGTCTCCCCGCATTCACCGCAGGTTATGATGCCGCCAAACAGAATCCTCTCATCCCTGCCCGGTCTGTGGCTTCCCCTTCCTTTTTCTGCCCGCACCTGCTCACGACGCTTCTGCACCCGCCGGAACAGCTCTGTATCAATAATCTGCGGATAATATTCTGTCCCAAGATAGTTGTGGTTCTCCAGGATCTTTCCGATGGAAGCATGCGTCCATGCAGCCCTGTCATGGGCGTTGCAGACTCCCTCTGCCTTTAATCTGGCAGCAATCCTTAAAGTGGATATTCCGCTGTCATAATCCTTGAAGATTTCTTCCACGATCTTTCGGTGTTCTTCATATACGGTTATTTTTCCGTCTACAACCTTATACCCGATCGGCATGTGCCACTGCATCGGCGCTTCCCCCTTCCTTCTCTGTCAGTTCCAGGCCATTGTGCAGGCAGAATGTTATGTCATGCACCTTTGATATCCGTATTTCCTTTACGGTCAGGTCAAACAGCTTTTCATCAAACTCCTTCATCGGCTTTTCCTGCCCTGTCAGCAGGGCGATCATCTGCTGCGTCTGGATGATCTCCTTAGAACGCTTCTGTTTCCTTGCAAACAGTGTTTTCTTCCTCCTGCATTCTGTAAGCTGCCCGATGAGCTGGTTATTGCTCTCCATAAAAAAGGCAGAGTCCATATATCCCTTCTTCATTACCTGGTTCAGGATCCGGCTCTGCCCACTTAAATTCTGTATCTCATTATCCAGCTGTTCCATCTCTTCTGTATCCGGCATGTCCGCCGAAAGATCCATTAAATCTTTCAGCAGGGGTTCTAAGATAATCCCCTGGTTGGTGTATAACTTGTTCCACATCACGATGAATGCCCGCTGCACCGCATCCTCCCGGATGGCCTTCATGGGACAGGCATTTTTATCCCCAACATGTCTGTGACACGTCCAGATCACCTTCTCATTCGGTTGTCCTATGTTTATTTTCTGTCTGCGGAAACGGCTGCCACATTCACTGCAGATCATGCGTCCCGAAAATAAATACCTGTTCCGGTACTTGTCGCCGTCCATCTTTAGTGTCCTGCTGCGGTACTCCATGATATTCCTTACGGCTTCCGCTTCCTCATGGGTAATGACCGGCTCGTGGTCATCTTCTATCAGGTACTGGTTCCTCTGTCCGGTATTCGCCCTGCGCACGAAGGGGAACTGCGATTCTGTATATGTACGCTGCAGCAGGCGGTTCCCTTCATAGACAGGGTTCTTTAAGATATCCTTTACCGCGCTGTCATGCCATTTTTCGCCTGCCCGGATGGTCGGTATCCTTTTTTTTGTTCAGTTCCTTTGCTATCACATAAGTTCCAAGGCCGTTCAGGTATGACTCAAAGATCCACCGCACGGTCTCCGCATCCTTTTCCACGATGACAAGGTTTCCATTTTCGTCATTCCGGTATCCGTAGGCAGGAGTCCCAGTGATAAAAGTGCCGTCCCGGAATCGCTTTTCTATGGACCTCCTGTTGTTCCCGGAGAAATCTTCCGATTCACCCTGTGCGATGGAGGACAGTATGGTGAGCAGAAGCTCGCTCTTTTCCGTCAGTGTGTTGATGTTCTCCTTCTCAAACAGGATGCCGACTCCGAGGTCTTTCAGCTTCCTTATGGTCTGGATGCATTCCACCGTGTTGCGGGCAAACCTCGTGACGGATTTCGTCAGGATCAGGTCAATGTCCCCGTCTTCGCATGCCCTGATCATTGCCTGAAATTCGTTCCTGCCCTTTACCTTTGTGCCGGTAACTGCTTCATCTGCATACATGCCGGCAAATTCCCATAGCGGGTTGTTTCCTATCTTTTCCGTAAAATATGCTACCTGCGTGGCGTAGGACTCTGTCTGTGTCCTGCTTCCTGTGCTGACCCTGGCGTATCCGCACACCCGCAGTTTTGGCTTATTCAGCGGATTCTCTCTTCTGTCTGGCACTGCGCCAATAACTGTAACTTTCTTTGCCATGTGCTTCTCTCCTTCCATGTATTTTCAAGGTTTCCAGCCCTTGTCAGCAACATACACTACCACACAATTTTGAATATAGCTAGTGTTTTTACAGATATACTTTTGCTAATTCCGGGGAAAAAGTCTCGATGTTCAAAACAGTGATTTTTTCCCGTTCCTCTGCGCTGATCAGCCCGTTTTCCTGCATCTTTTTCAGCAGGAACTCTGCCATCTTAAACATGACCTCATTTGCTTCTGATTTCATAACTCTGTATTCCTTTCCTAAATCTCTGTAACTGTATTTCATCTGCTAGTCCGTCTGATATTTTCCTGCAATGGTGACTGCCACCCCTACAGTGAATATTCCTGCTGCAATTATCACAGCTGCTAAACAGACCGTTCCAATAATCCATTTCATATTGCTTTTCCTCCCATTTCAAAAATTTAGATTGATCATTCTACCAGACGCACTTACATCATGCTGTATTCTGCCATTCCAGCAGCTTCCTCTTCTAACCCAAAATATTCCTCTGCTGCATCCCTGCTGACAATAAGGACTTCTCCTGCTTTTTTATCCCCCATCTGGACAGGCGACGGATACTTATTGATCTCTTTACACAGCTGCTGATCTGGGCAGCTGTTGATAAAACCACCATATGTATCAAGTATCAGGCGGTCAAACATATCCGTAACTATCATCTTCTTGGCATCATGCAGATGGCTCCCAATGTAATTCGCAAGATTTTCTGGTGTGGCTGCAATCACACTCTCCTGCCTTGTGTCCCCGTCAACTGGATAAAGATATGCATACCCAATCGTCTCTGTGTCAAAAATCTTCTCCATCATTTCTGCATCTTCTTTTTTCATCAGTCGCTCCTCCCTTTTGTGCTTATAGCCTCTCGGAATCTCCTAGCCCCATTTCATCAGGCTTCTGGAATTCCCGTTATATGGATTACCCCACTATTTACGAAAAATTCAAATCAAAAAACACTATTTTCTATCAAAAGATTCCGAGAGGTTATGCTTGTACTTAGCCACACAAGAATGCGGCGGAAAACACACCCTCCGCCGCATGGTTTCTGTGATTAAGTCTTACTGTCATAATCTTCCACTTTATAATCAAAGTGGTCTGCACCTATTCGACACTACTCCCCGGAGCGGAACACCGCAAAGACAGAAGAATGAAAAATAAACTCTCATTCCCTGTCCCATGGTATTCTCTGGGCAGCAGTCCAGACTGTCTGCCGGTTTTGCAGACATCACAGGAATCTCACCTCCACCACTGCGTGCTGGCTGATTTCAAGGAGTATCATTATAGGCCATTTCCCTCTTCGCACCTGCCCACCACGGACAGGCTGTACCCCGGCTTTCCCGCTCGGCTCCTTAGATGCGATCTTTTTTACACATTTTAAAATGTGCAGGAGTGTCTCTGCGCCCCGGTTACGGCTCCTTAAATGGCTAATGTATCTGGACTGCTGGATATGGCTGGCACACACCGATATTTGTTTGTGTGCTCTCGGAAGTGCTGCTCCCGGCATTTGTCAAGGTTCATGAGAGGAACTTCCTGACAGAAATCATCTGTCTGGAATTTACCCTCTCATAAAGTACTCACACTAAAACGCGTTTTGAGGGGGTACTAATTAAAAAATTTTTTTATTTTTTTAATGACGCCTCCACATTCTCTCTGACGGACTTGTCGTCAATGCACAGTTTTTCTGCAATTTGGCGGAAAATCAGACCTTCAAAAAAATAAAGGTGCAGCCGCTCCCACTGTACTCCTGTGAGTGACTGCACCGCTTCCTGCAGGGTTTCCAGCTCCATCCGGTGGATAACCATATCCTCCAGCGGTTCTGTCTCCTCTGCCATTCGTTCTTCTGTCTCACCTTCTATGTAACCGCCTGCCATGATGTGGCGGATATCCCTCATTTCCTCCGCATGTGCTTCTTTGCGAAATGTGTCTGCCAACGCCTCATATACCTCATGTGAAACATAGGTGTACTCTGATTCACCGACAGCATCTTTATAAAAATCCTTTATCCTGATCTTGATCCATTCTGACATCTCTTTATCCTCCATTTCCTGTTTTTGAAATGAAGGACAAAGGGGGGCCTCTCACACAGTGCCCATATATGCAGACATAAAAAGACGGATACCTTCTCCATGCCCTGCAGGACATGTCCAAATGTACCCGTCTGTCAAATGCATTAAGCTTATCTTTCCCGCCTTTTTTGTCTATACTGGCCGGAAATCTCTTTTTTTTGTCAACTTCTTACTCCCTTATGTCCTTTAGGAACTATCCGGAAATAACCAGTGAAGCCGACGCAGGATAAATGTTACTATATAGCTTACAAAGATAATCTGAAAAATTTGCAGATACTGCAGACTGTGACAGAATTGTTTGATACAGCAGATAAGTATTTAGCCATGTCCGTTTTGACAGGTCAGGTTCAGGAGTTATTAACTGACAGTTCTTTCCTCCGTCGAACTATACCTGTAAGGCAGGACTGTTTCAATAAATGTGTAATAAGTCTTACGCTGACTGTAAAAAGTTGCAGATATCTACTGGTCGGTTCAGAGTTTGGCTTGAAAATGCTGTGCATGAAAACTGGGATACATCTAGTGTAATCGCGACAAAAAATCCCTTCCGGTTTTGTATATTCCGAAAGGGATTTTTGTATTTCATATGCAGTTGGACTTTTTTCGACGTGAAACACTCCCTCGTCTGCAGGCAGTTATGTTTTTTGTGCGTCTGTCATGGCAGCCAGTATAAACAACGCTTTCAAGACAGGCTTTCTGACAAACCTGCTGCCCATATACTCTAAAACGAACAGTATAAAAGAGCACTCCATAATACAAGGCTTTATACCATCACATTAACGCTATAATAAAATCATAAAGCAGATAAAGGGAGTAGGTTTATATGATAATGAAAAAGTCCAAATTTACGGTCCGTGTAGAAGATGAAGTATTGAAAAAATTCCGTTATGTTGCGGAATATAATGCACGTTCCGCAAACAAGGAAGTAGAATTTCTTATGAGAAAACGAATCACTGAATTCGAGAAAGCCCATGGTAAAATAACATTAGAATCATCTTTTCCAGAATGAAATTCTGAAATATTCGTTTTCCACTTCTTTTGAATATCGTATATTTTGAACAATCTGCCACTATACGAAGCTTTTCTATAGGCTCTGTTTCGCTGGCTGTACAAAACTACTTTTAGAAAGGCTGTGCAGTAAAAACAGTTATTTCGCAGCATCCCTATATGTACATAGCACATCTATACAGTCAATTATCTGCCGCATCCACAACAAAAATCCCTTCCGGTTTTGTATGTTCCGGAAGGGATCCCTATTTTTCCATATGAAGTTGTATATACAGCTGGGCTTTTCCTGCCAGCATAAGGACTGCAATAATGCAGATGCTCGAATAGACTGCGTAAGCATAGCCATTATATCCCAGATACCACAGCATAAGAAACACCGCTGCCTGCAGGATTACCATGACTCTTGCCCTCCTGCCGAAATGCTTCTTTTCTGCATAGTCGAGTTTTCTTTTCTTACTGTGCATTGGACTTAACACTATTATAACTCCTGCCACTGCTGCCAGTATAAGCAGCACCGACATGACAGACATCCTGACAAACAGACTAACCGTATTCACTGGAATGAACAGCACAAAGCTTGAACTGATATAGCACCAAAGGCTGCTGTCGCAATGATAGCCGCCGGTAAAGCTCCGGAGCATCATAAAGGACAGGGTAAATATGCACACTACCAGAAGCTGCTCTGTAAACAGCCCGATCAGGAATGCTGTTGTAATATTTATCAGTATGATAATTCCATTCCTTACCCCGAACTGGTATATCTCCTGCTCCTCTTGCCTTATGATATTCCGCTCCACCATACGGCGGCTAAGCCACCCCGACATGATCAAAACCTCCTCAGCTTTTTTGCGTTTTCTGGTAATTCATCCTGTCCCAGAAACCACATACAGCAGTGGTTTACTGCAAGTCCGGTCACTGCAAGTGCCATGAATGCTATCACTTTCATCACACTGTCGCTTACCCCGTACAATAAATTTCCATATTTCTTCATGGAAGCACCTCCTATGTTTGATGCTTCCACTCTACCATCTACTGTAAAAAATACAAGCTATCTGTAATAAGTCTTACGTTAGCTGTAATAAGTTGCACTTTTTTACTCTAACTGGGCTATCCCTGTCAGCAGGAGCTTCGCCTCAAATATACTGCCCTGATCTTCCAAAAGAATAGTTCCCCCATACTTTTCTGCCACCCTGCGGACAGTACGGATGCCCCTGCCATGCTTTCTTTTGTCTGATTTAGTAGTGACAAGCCCTTTGTTTTCTTTCTGTGCTTTGCTATTCCTTACCAGAATAAGCAGGTTACCACCCTGATATTTTGTCTCAAAATTAAGTATTTTTTCTTCCTGACCTGACTGGCAGCATGCTTCGATGGCATTGTCCAGCAGATTGCCATATAATACACCCATGTCTCCTGTCTCAATGGCGATTTTCTTTGGAATAAACACCTTGATATCAACTTTTATCCCGTTTTCCCTTGCCTTTGCCGCCTTGATCTTCAGTATGGAATTTAAGACCGGATTTGCCGAATGGATAATTTCTTCTGTCAGGCTGATGTCATCCAGCATCTGCTTTAGTGTCTCCATTATTATGCTGCTATCCCCATGCCCTGCGGCATCATAAAGCGTGGAAAGCTGGTTCTTCATGTCGTGCTTGATATCCTGTATCTGCTCCTGATACCGTTCCATATCCGCATAATACTCCTTCCAGTAGGCAGTCTCACTTAGGATCATTTCCTCCTCATGCCTTTTCTCCGCCATGTCTGTATATCTTTCTATCATCAGGAATACCAGATAATTCATTATGATAATGGTAAAAATAATGCTCATACACAATGTGGCAGTCTGTGTTGACAACAATTCCTGTGCCACCTCGATCAGCAGGAAACAGCCAATAAAACTGGCAACCGGGATAAGGACCAGCATATAGATTACTTCTTTTGGCATTGCAGATATCCGCAGGCTCTTTCCCATTTTGAACCGGCAGAAAACTTCTATCAGGGCAGCCCGGAACAGTTCCATGGCAAACACTGTAGAATAATATAATATTGCCTCATTCTTTACTTGGTTTTTCTCAAAAAATGTATAAATGACATATCCTGCTGGTTCTGCAACAGCCACAAGCCCCATATACATCAGCACTATAATGACTTTTGCCGAGACCTTTTCCTCATACTGACATATGAAAAGCCCTAATATCACTGCCATTGTTATCAGATTCAGCCAGTTGATCCCCATCTGGTTGATCAGGCTCCCGGCTGCCTCACTCACTACTAACAATGCAATAGCAAATTCCACGGAAGTCTTCCGTTTCCCCACAAAAGCTTCCAGCGCCCTCCAGTAAATGCACAGGTCAAAAATGTTTATTACAAACCGGATCCCGTACTCCACCATGTCACATCCCTCCCTGCACGAATGCCATATGTTTTTCTGCAAGGCTCTTACGGTATCCCCTGGTAACGGCAAGTTCCTGGCCATCCGAGAGACACACTGTTCCGCTCGAAACGGTCTTCACATGCTTCAGGTTCACAATAAAGGAACCATGTATGGCAGCAAACATCCTGCTGTCAAGGCATTCCCAGATTTCTTTTATTGTCATGTTGGTTTTGTATATGGTATCTTTTGTATGGATAAGCGCCTGACGCCCCTTTTTCTCCAGATAAAGGATTTCGTCAAACTTAAGACTGTACCGGCTCCTGCCGTAACTAAAAGAAAAACTCTGATTTGTCATACCAAGATAGGTTTCTGTCTTTTCAAGCAGGAGACGAAGCCGTTCGACCGTAATCGGTTTCTGTATGTAATCAAAAGTGACCACCTCAAACACGTCTGGCATATATTTGGTATAACTGGTTAGAAACACAATTAATGCCCTGGAATCCCTGTTTCGGATTTCCCTCGCCACGGCAAGTCCGTCCATTCCCGGCATCTCAATGTCAAGAATATACATGTCTGGTCCCTGTTCCTGCCCTGCATATGCCTCCAGCATCTCTTCGGGACTTTGATAAAATTCATACACAACTGCATATTCAATAACTGCTGCTGCATACCTGTCAAACATGCCAACAGCCTTCGGATCGTCGTCACAGACTGCTATCTTCATCATTCCACCTCCATATACATATTTACACAAATATACATATGGGATAGAAACTCACTCCTGCCCTGTCATCAGCTTCTTCATGTATTCAAGTGTACGCCCGATGAATTCATCCCGCTCTTTCCTGCTGCAGTTGGCAAGAAACAGCTCTAGGTCGAAGGGTTCCCTTTTCTCACCTGTAATCAGGCCAGTCAGATCAATCTTATACTTTTCATATAGAATCAGCATCTTCTCCGGCTGCAAACCATACGCACCACTTTCCAGTTTTCGGTAATGTTCCACACTTACGCCAAGCGCCTCTGCAAAGTCTTCCTGCGTATATCCAACGTTTTCTCTGGCAATCTGCAATCGTTTCCCAATCTGTATATTTATTTCCTTTTTCTCTGTCCTCATATTTTGTACCTCGCTTTTATGCTAATCATAGCAATGCAAGGCATATGTAAACAGAATGCAATGCAACCTATATTTTGTCGCATTGCGCCTTTTTTCTATATATTAAAAGGGAGTAATGAGTTAACTGCCCATTACTCTCCTCGTAACATTTTAATTTGTATTTTTACTATTTTCCCTACTCAAACACAATAAAATTACCTTCAGTTGAATTTTGTAGCTCACTGATTCCTACTTCTGTCACAGCATTATTCCTAATCACTACAGACCCTTTCACTTCCGCACCAATTCCAAGGCCATAAGTTCTATAGTCTGCAATGGTATTATCTACAATCTGCAGGTTTTCCACCACACCACTGTTAAAAAAAGAGATGCCCTAAAATGTACTGTCTTGCACTTTGTTTTTGCACACAATACACTGTGCTCTATTGTCATATCTCTCCACTGTATTAATCCAGATAGCTCCATAATCTACACCTATATTATATTCTCTACTTCCGCAGCGAACGAGTCGGTTTTCTTCCACTAAAATTGTTCCTTCAAAAAACCTGTGGTTTAAAATTCGTACTGATATTAATTCCCGATCCAAAGCAGATCATATCGACCAATAGATTATGGGATACTTCAATATCTTTTCCTCCATAAAGCGCTATATTGTTTGCAAGCCATGGAAATTTAACAGTATTATGTATTATCTTATTCTCCACACATAAAACACCGCGGTTAAACATAGCAATTCCATCATCCCCTGTGTTTCGCAAATCATTCTGCACTACAACACAATGGGAGATTCCAGCACACAAGTTGATACCATCCGTGTATGTATTTCGGATACGACAACCCATAATACTGATTCCATCCACCACATCTGCCCACAAACCTACTTTATAATGCTCTATTCAGGTATTCTGCAGCCGAATATCCTTCACTCCCGCCATTACCGCTGACAGCAAAATAAATGCTAGAGGAACAATAGTATCTTTCCTCTGTTTTACATTACCAATATGGGAAAAATTATAAAAAGAAGTATGCCCTGCGTGAATCTCAAAGCCTACTGCTTAACCCCTCAGCGCAGTATGCCACATTCCGGCACCTCTAATCGTAATATTTTCTTCCCGTAATGGTAGTCCCTTTACATACGGGTGTTGGCAGCCCGAAAACACTCCATGCCGGATCGTCCGGGTGAATTGCCATATTGATGTCATACTGGTCACAGACTGGCATGATTTTTTTCAAAAAATATTTCAGGTTTGCAAATAGCTTCTCGTCATCAATGTCCCGATACATCGCAAACAGTTCTTTTACGTGCTCCATCCTCTCCGGCTCCCATCCCAGCATGACCGTGCCGTTCATATCGCCAGCAATCGACTCAAACATTTTCTCCGGATTCAGTGCATCCACTGCCTCCTGTGTGTATGCAAGTACCGTGGAGCCATCTTCCCACAGCCTCGCAAGCTCTGTCCTAGTCCAATCAAATACCGGCATGAAATTGGGGTGTAGATATAAAACCTTGGTTTTTGTAATTACTCATAGCATTAATAGTGGATTATAAGCAAAATACCACTAGATATAGCATTATTGTGCACTTTACCAAAGAAAAGTATCTACACCCATGAAATTGTAGCATACCAGATGGATGTCCTCTTTCCCGAGATTTTCAAGTGTCTCAATATAATTCGCGATATACTGCTCCCGTTCCGGAACACCCGTTTTGATGACATCATGGACATTGGCGCTTTCAATTCCGGCAACGTGGATTCCTGATGCCTCCACTTCCTCCTTCATTGCGCGGATTCTTTCACGGCTCCAAACTTCTCCCGGCGCTGTGTCATATAGTGTCGTGATTACCCCCTTAACGCCCGGAATCTGCCGGATCTGCTTTAGGGCAACTGTATCAACCTTGCTTCCGTATCACCTAAGTGTCATCTCTATAATCTTTATTCTCCTTTCTTGTCTGTCAAATCATAGGGCACAGCATCCTCATAAGCGGAACTCTGCAATATAACGCTCAGCATCCGTCTGGCACAGGCCTGCAGCTCGCCAAGCGTGATCGGATAGGCGACACTGCCCTCCGCGGCGCCTACGGACTTGACAATCTCGTCCACGTCAGCCTGGCTGCCCGGCATGGTCAGGTCGTTGCCTGCCTTGATGCAGCCTGCCGCATTGGAAGTGCCGTATTTGAAGGTCATGCCAGGATTCATCTCCATGCCTCCCGTGGTTCCCCAGTCGGTCATGACGATTCCGGCAAATCCCCATTCATCCCTCGCGATGGCGGTCAGGAGGTCATAGCTGTTGGCAGTGTGGGTACCATTGATCAGGTTGTAGGAAGTCATGATGGACATGGGCTGAGAAGCCTTTACCGCAATCTCGAAGCACTTCAGGTAGATTTCCCGGATCGCCCGCTCTCCCACATGGGAATTCACGTGCATTCTGTTGTCCTCCTGATTATTAAAAGCAAAATGCTTAATCGTAGTTCCTACTCCGGGATGCTTCTGTACGCCCAGTGTGTCGGCGGCGGCGCACAGTCCTGCCACCAGGGGGTCCTCCGAATAATATTCAAAATTCCTTCCGCAGAGGGGATTACGGTGGATATTCATGCCGGGAGCCAGCCACAGTGTCACGCCCAGCTCATCCATCTCTTCTCCCACGATATCGCCTGCCTCTTCGATAACCTCCACGTCCCATGTCTGCGCCAGCAGGGTAGCAATGGGGATTGCAGTGCAGTACTGATAGTAATATACCGCGTCCGCAGGAACCTCCGGCTTCGGCATACCGCCCATGAGCAGTTCCATGCCCGGAATAGGCGCCGCTCCCGTTCCCGGGATCAGGTTGCCCTCCGCATCCGCGACAAAGTTCGTGGAAAGCCGCAGTCCCGCAGGACCGTCTGCCAAAATCATGTTGCGGATATTCCGGTCTTCCAGCATGAGGGAAGTGGTATCTCCCGCCGCTCCCGGACATGCCGCAGATGCCGCGCCGATAATGGACTCCGATCCAAATCCGCCCCGTGCCGTTCCTACGCAGAGCTCTGCCATCTCTGGGACGGTAAGCTGCCCTACTAATTCCTCCAGTGTATGTTTTCCAGATTTTACATCATCCATGGTGATCTTCTGCTCTGTCTTCAGTTGTAGCATGGCCGTTTCCCCATTCCGATAGACCGCGGTCACACAGGGAATCTCGGCTGCCGGGATACTAATCTTTGGGGCGTTTTCTTTTTCCGCTGCCTCTCCCTCATAGCTGTAGGGAACTGCATCCACTGCAGAAATTTCTTCCATCTCGCAGTCCAGCGGCAGACGGTTGGAAAGTTTCTGTGTAATGGCTTCGCCATCCAGTATCAATACCGCTGCGATTCTGGTATTTCTGGAGCTTGTGCCCACCCTCAGATAATAAGTGCCCGCTTCCAGAATCCATGCCGCCCTTTCCACATCATAGGAAGCCATTCCTTTCACGGGATAAGAAATCGTAAGGGTCTGTGACTCTCCCGGTGCAAGCAGCCGGGTCTTTTTGTAGGCTGCCAGCTCCTGATAGGGCTTCGCAAGCTTTCCGGCGGGGGCAGAATAGTACACCTGCACTACTTCTCTGCCTGCATATTTGTTTCCACTGTTGGTCACTTTTACCTTCACCACGACGGATTTTCCATCTGCCTCCACGGTCTCTGTCTCCACCGCAAAATCGGTATAGGAAGCGCCATAGCCGAAAGGATACGCCGGGGTGACATTGAAGGTATCGAAATAACGATAACCAACATAAATGCCTTCCGCATAATATTCATCGTCTATGTCGCCGTTCATATGACTGAACTTCTCCGCTCCGGGATAATCCAGATAATTTTCCGCCCAAGTGGTGGTCAGTTTGCCGCTGGGTGTCACTTTGCCAGTCAGCACGTCCGCTAGCGCATGGCCGCCGATATTGCCTGCCTGGCTCATGAGCAGAATAGCGTCAATCCTCTCTTCGCTCCGCAGGAATTTGGTATCGATGACGCTACCTACATTCAGGACTACGATGACTTTCTTATAGTTCTTCCCAAGGATATGGATGGCCTCTTTCTCCACATCAAAAAGCTCATATTCTCCTGCCACGGGCCTCCTGTCCTTGCCTTCTCCAGAATTGCGAGCAAGCACGTAGATTGCGATATTGGCATCGGCTGGCCGAATAGCCTCTGGTGTTACAGGGATAATGGGCGGCTCCATAAAGGGATTGGTGAACAGGTTCATGATTACTTTCTGTCCCTCTTTTTTTAATGCGGTGGCAAAATCCGCAAAATAAGAAGCTCTGGCTTCCTCAACCGCTGCGTCATACTGGTCCAGCCAGCTTTTTGTGACAATGGTAAAGCCGGCTTCCTCTAGGCCTTGTTCCACGCTTATCACGGAACGACTGTTCACATCTCCGGAACCGGTTCCTCCTTTCACGGTGCGTCTGGCGCCATTGCCAAACAGAGCGATTGCTTGGCCGGTATCCATAATGGGGAGAGCCCCATTGTTCTGTAGAAGCACCATGCCCTGGGACGCAATCTTTCTGGAACGTTCCATGTTCCTTGTCTCCCGGGAGCTGAGCTCGGGACTTGTAGAAGCGGAAAATCTTGCCATAAAAAATCCTCCTATCATTTTTTTATTTTTTTAATATTTAATGTTTTTGTTTCCCAATGCTCTTATCGATATAAATATCATTTTTAATACTCGTAAAGCCACTGTTTCCCGGATTCAAATAATTCCCCAAAGCCCTCACTTCCCTGTAATTGTATGTCTGACTTATCACACATTTATGGAAATAGCAATCTGAATCCATGAAGTTCGCAAGTTATTTGTAACAGTCATTTCTTCACAGTTCCTTAGTTGGTTATAACCTATACACCACCCAAAATTATGAGCTTCCCCCAGCAAGGAATTGTCTCAGATGTTCTATCGCCACCTGTCATGTTTTTTTGAATATCCATGTTTACCACCCTCTATAGGAAAGAACGATACACCCCTTGACTCATCTTTCTTTCCTTTATTCTCTATATATAATTCGTATACACGCTTTGAATATTGCATATTCACAATCTTGTCCTTCGTTCCGTGAATAATTAAAACATCTACTGAAAAAGCCAGTATTTCTTAATAGGAGTCCATTCCTGTCACATCTTTTACATAACATTTTACCAGCCACATTGGTCCGCACGGAAATGATCAGGTATATTGTCCAGATCAAATTTTGCGAACATCATTCTTCCTGCTCTTGCATCATCAGGAATGCAAAAGGCAGGATAAAACAAAACTAATTTAGATATTCTGTCGTTTAATTTTGATGCCGCAATTATATCCCATCTTAGCACTCCCCCATCCATTCTCTTCAACCAACTCCAATAGCTTTAAATAATAAGAAATATCCTTTGAAACAATCGAGTAGGGGAGATTAAATCTCCCCTCTCACACCACCAGTACGTGCCGTTCGGCATACGGCGGTTCAACATAACTTCAAAGCATGACGTTCCATGACATACTTTGTGTGCTTCGCTCCTTTCCGCTCCCTGTGATTCATCATATGTTATGCGTTTTCAGTTCATATACGTTTCGCCTACATCCGCTGTCAGATATACACAGGTGCATACATTCGTTCACACGGTTACATTGTTCAGCCCTTCGGCCTTACGCCTACTATGGCTTCTGCTGACTTCTCACGATAAATCGTTTTCAACCACAGGCGGGATGATTCAACCAATACCTACGTCCGCGAGACCTCACGGGATAAGTCCGTATTCTTTCCTCGTCTACCCTCCCGATTTACGCCTATGGGTTACGGCTACCTTTGGGGCTTCGTTATCTTTGGCTAACTTACCCACCATAAACGCCTTATTATCGGATTTCTGTTCGTAGGGCTACGATTTCGCTATC
>CAMWLV010000099.1 GCA_947175175.1 uncultured Lachnospiraceae bacterium | reverse complement strand
CCCTATTTGCAGCTGCCTTCTCCTCTGCTTTTGCTTTTTTAGCCTCCTGCTTGGGAAGTTGCTCCTCTTCTTTTTTGGTCAGATTCTCCTGTTTCTTTGCCTCTTTTGCCTCTTTCTCTGCCGCAAGCTCCTCCTCCGTCGGCTCTGGTACAAACTCTTCTGTCAACAGATTAAAGAATTTACCTAATTTCCCCGGTTCCTTTGTTCGTTCCATACCTGCGTCATCCGAGCTGGCGTTATCGCCTTTTTTCTTTCTTACAGCCGCTTTCTTCTCTTTTTTCTCCTTTTTCTTCGTGTCATCTTGTGTTGTCTCAGACACTGATACGGGAATTTCTGGAAGTGGCACGCCGTCATCCTCGTCATCTACATGTTTGATGCCCGCATTGACTGATGCTGCCTCATCATCAGCCATCTGATGCAGCAGATCCATCATGTCATCCTGTATTGGCTCATTATTGTCTGATTTCTTGAGCATATCATTGATCTCTGCAAGCTCTGCATCATCATCAAGCATATTTAATACATCCTCAAGATTATCATCCATACTAATCGAAGCATCTTTCTCCTCTTCACTGTCATCCAACAGTGATAAATCAGACATCTCTGTTCCCATTTTTCCAGATTCTGCGCTAATATCGTCGAACTCAAATTCGTCAATATTCAATTCACCAGCCATCTGAAGTTCTGTCTCTGATTGGATTGCCTGATCGAGCCCTTCGATACTCAACTCACTCCCCTGAAAAGGCTCCTCCGCTGCTATTTCAATATCTTCTAATTTAAGTTCGTCCTCTGCCCCCGGCATATCAATATCCTCCAAACTTAATTCTTCTCCTGTATCTGACATATCTGGTGTATTTATGTCGTTTATCCCAAATCCTTCTATATCTTGTTCTTTCATGTCTGGCTGTTTTGTTTCAAACGCCTCCATCTGCGGTTCGCCGAATGATTCTGCGTCTGCTGCTTCCAGCCCCTCTATCTGCAGCTCTTCAAACAATTCTGTATCTGTCATTTCCAACGACCCAGACGGTGGTTCCCCAGTCGTTTCTGCATCCATTATGCCAAGTCCTTCATCTGGCATCACAATATCTGACAAATCTAAATCAGACAGATCTAAATCCGGTATCTCCAGATCAGGTATTTCCAAGTCAGGCGCCTCTGGTATCTCAAGTGAGTCAATATTGATTTCTTCCATTAAAACTGGCTCATTTACAGATATCGCCAAATCCTCTGGAGACACTGGCGCCGCCGCTTCTGTAGTTTCTCCTGCTATCACTGGTTCTTCCATGATTAGTTCCTCCCCCTGAAATGATACTTTACTTATGAATGCCCAAATTCCCTCAGATACTCAACTGCATTCATGCCTATACTAATTCCCTTATCGCTCAATTCCTCAGTCATCTGGTACAATGAAGCATTAATTCGGAAAAAACTTGCTTTTTGATTATAAAATGCAACCTTTTCAAATGGCCACCTGATAATATTGGGCAGATTCAGTTCCACTCCCAATTCAAGGATACAGAGCTTTTTGTTGAGAGTCCGCTGCAGCCACTTTGTATACTTCTCCCATTGTTTCTGATAACCGTCCTCTATATAATTCTGCTCACACAGAATATTATTGTACGTCAATGGTTTTCCACAGCCAGGACACTTGGGTATTTCAAGGGAATCCAATCCCACCTTGTCCAATATCGCCTGTTTTACCAAATCCGAAAATTCTTTAGAAGGATACAGATCGCTGCAGCACTTATCACCACATTGAAACATTTCATAATTTCCACAAGGTTCAACGAGTCTCTCTCTGTCAAATGCTGCTTTCTTGATATTCTCATCAATGCATGTCGTAATCACAAAATAATCTTTTTCCTTGATCATCCCATAGAGATTCTGATATGCCTCCACAAGTCTTCCATCATTGTGTTCCATCAAAAAACGGTGCTCAAGAAAAGGTACTGTCCACTCGAGCATCTGATTAATATCAACTTCTTCCAGTGCAGACATAAGATGCGGAAACCTGACGATATCACCAAAATCCTCATTAAACTCCTCACCAATACCGATCAGTACCATGTCCGCATCCGCGATCTTCTCTAACAATAATTTATGTCTCTCCACGATCTCCATCTCGTCCATGCTATCTCCTAACTTGCTAAAGCCGGGCATTCATCCCGGCTCTATCTTTTTGTGCACATGTCGATGCTAATGTATAAAACCATAAGTCTTCCCTGCTCGATTGTGCAAGGCATATAAGAAAAAGCTTATCTTCCAAGCAGCTCGTCAATAACCTTAACAAGATTTCCAATCTCAGGTTTGGACAACTGTGCATCAGCACCCAAATCTTCACCTTTTCTCTTCATTTCTTCATTGACAAGCGAGGAAAAAATAATTACTGGTATATGCTTTGTTTCCTCGTCTGATTTGACAAGCTTTGTCAGGCGGTGTCCATCCATAAGAGGCATCTCGATATCTGTAATCAGAAGATGTACTTCTTTGTCCAATGTTCCTGCATCCCTGCACTTCACTATGTACTCCCAAGCTTCCTCACCGTTCTCAGCCTTAATGATATTATCATACCCTGCCTTCTTGAGGGAATCAATAATGAGCTTTCTCAGGAGAGAAGAATCTTCTGCGATCAGAATCGGAACTTCTGAATTTTCCCTTGCACCCAACGCCTCAATCTCCGTCACTTTGAGTCCGGTCTCAGGATTGATATCTGTAATGATCTTCTCGAAATCCAGAATGATGATAATCTTTCCATCAATCTTAATGATACCTGTAGAAATACCATCTTCTGCTGATGTTACTGTCGCACCCGGTTTAATAATATCAACCCACGAAACTCTGTGGATACCGATTACTGCGTCAACATGAAAAGCAATGTCGAGTTTATTAAAACTTGTGATGATAAATAAGCCGCCTGGCTGGGACTGTCCACGCTGCAGACAATTGCGCAGATCGATCGCCGTAATCATCGAATCACGCGGCATAAAGATGCCTTCCACGCTGGGATGCGCATTCGGTACAGGTGTCACGGGTGAATAGGTAATAATCTCCCTGATCTTTGCCACATTAATGCCATAAGAATTTCCATCCACCACAAATTCCAATACTTCCAACTCATTTGTTCCGTTCTCCAAGAGAATCTTAGTCTCCATATTAAACCTCCATTCTATCAGATAATCAAAAATACACTTTCGTATTTTCAATCTCTTTATCCCACTGCTGTGCAGAATATTTGTCTTTCACTAATTATAACATATATATATGAATAATTACAAATATTTTCAGTAAATTTTTCATTTTTTTATTCACATCTACTATTTCAATTTCACCGTACATGTTTGTCCCTTTGCAGATGCCCTCAATGTCAATGTCTGGATTTCCTCCTCCATCATGTCATTAATCTCTGCGACAGCAACCACATCAACAATCTCGCCTGCATGCACTACTTCCATATAAGATGCAAGATCATTGGGAATCATTGTGCTCAAAACCGTCGCTGATGTCGTATCATTGATATTCACCCGCATCTTAATGTCATAATCAAACAAATTGCAGTCTATATCCTCTTCCGGCAGCCCTTCCAGATCAAAATGTATTACCAGAAGCTTTTTGCCCTGGGCAGCGGATAAACTGAAGCCTGAATTATCCTGAGGATAGGAGCTACATAGTTCAAATGACTGATACCGGATAATCAGATCATCTATATCCAGCTCTGCCGCAAAATCAAGATCTGCCACAATCTGCACCTGTTCTGCCCCGGATTCCGTTTCTGTCGCCGGAGTCTCCGAGGATGAGGTGTTCGGATTCGGATTCGTCTCCTCCTCCGTTTGTGTCGTGTTTGTCTCTTCTTCCGTTTCTGGTTCAGAAACTTCCTGTCGGGCTGCCATTGCAGCCGCCACTTCCTGCTCACTTGCAATTTTATAATTGTAATTAGATGAATATTTCAACAGAAGTCCAGCTGCATATTCCGCAATAATCTCTGACTGCTCTGTTGTAAGCTCTGGCATGGAATCCACACAGCCAGTCAGCAGCACTGCTGACATCGCCAGAAGCCCTAAAATTTTCCCCTTTTTCAAAACCGACACCTCCGTTTATTTCGTCTCAAGTTCAAACCAGAACTCGACACCATTGGTATAATTGATAACACCGTAATGCTGATTCATAGATTCCATGATTGCCCTTACGATGGACAATCCAACTCCGCTGCCCCCATATTCACGCGTTCTCGCCTTATCTACCTTGTAAAATTTCTCCCATATATGAGGAAGGGACTCTTCCGGTATCGGCTCACCTGTATTAAATACACTAATCCGCACTCTGTTGGCATATTCTTCTTCGATCAATCTATATTTAATTTCAATGATCTTATCCCCATTTACATGATTCATTGCATTGCTGAAAAAATTCCGCACAATCTCTTCCGTCTTAAACTCATCCGCCCATACATAAATCGGCGCAGACTCATCAAGTCTTACATTTACCTCATTCTGGCTGATCAGTATCTCTGCTGAAGCAATAAAATTTTTGACAAGCGATGTAATGTCAAACCGTTCCATGGTAACAACATCATTGCCAAATTCCAGCTGGTTTAAGTCGAGCAATTTTCTGACCATCGTGTTCATTTTCCCAGCCTCATCCATAATTACATCACAGTAAAAATCCCTGCTTTCGGTATCGTCGTCATTGATTCCTTCCTTAAGACCTTCCGCATATCCCTGTATCAGTGCGATTGGTGTCTTAAGTTCGTGGGATACATTGGACAAAAACTCTTTGCGCATCTCATCAATCTGTTCTTTTTTCTCTATATCCCGCATCAGTTCATTGTTTGCAGTTTTCAGCTCTGATATAGTCTTTTCCAGCGTACTCGACAGTTCATTCATATGCTCGCCAAGCAGATCAATCTCATTCTGCCCACGGCTGTTATATTTTGTCTCAAAGTTGAGCTTTGTCATCTCCTCAGAGATATTCTTCAACTCCATGATCGGTCTCGTGATTCTTGTCGTCACAAACCAGATTAACACTGCACTGATTAAAGTAGTGATAACCCCCACATAGGCCAAAAAACGGTTGGACAGATTCACGCTGTCGCGTATACTCTCAATCGGGGAACGGATCAGGAACAGATTTCCATTGTTGAGAAGTCCCCACATCTCCAAATACTCTGTATTGGTAGACTTGTCCATAACCTTTGCCATATAATAATCATTGCCCTCATCCAGATACACAATATCATTGCCTGGACGGAAAAAATTATCATACAGCCTGCGCTGTAGTTTATCCACGTCCCTCGTGCTGGATATCTGGGTATTTGACGCGGCATCAATGACCAACAGCCCGATATTGTACATATCGCAGGTTTTTCGCAGTTCAAGACCAAACTCTTCCGATGATATGTCGCCGTTTGCCATCACTTCATTAATTCTGAAATATGCATCCTTTATGGCATTTTTCTTATTCTGTATATAGAAATTCTCCAGGAAAATATTGTTAATGATCCAGCAGAGGATAATCGTCCCCGCCATCACAGCAATAAAAACGATTGCAATCTCCTGTTTGATGGAACGTTTACTGAAAAGTCTGGTAAAAAGTTCTTTCAATTGCTTCATATTTCCAGTTTGTACCCCATTCCCCAGACAGTTTTAATCAAATCTCCTTTTTCGCCTAACTTGCTTCTGAGTTTCTTCACATGAGTATCAATTGTTCTGGCATCGCCAAAATAATCATAATTCCATACGCTGTTGAGAATCTTTTCCCTCGACAGGGCAATCCCCTTGTTCTCCATAAAATATGTCAAAAGTTCAAATTCCTTAAAGCTTAAATCGATCGTTTTCCCGTCAATCATAACGACGTGGGCAGCCTGGTCGATCGATATCCCGCCATAGGAGAGTACCTCATCTTCTGTGATCTGATTCGTTCTGCGCAAAATTGCTTCCACCCTCGCCACCAGTATCTTAGGGCTGAAAGGTTTCGCAATATACTCATCCACACCCAGATGAAAGCCTTGAAGTTCATCGCGCTCATCAGTGCGGGCTGTCAGCATAATAATAGGTACTTTGGAAGAACTTCTCACTTCCCTGCAGACCTGCCACCCGTCCATCTTAGGCATCATCACATCCAATATGATCAGTGCGATATCCTGATTATCAAAAAAGATATCAAGCGCCTCACTTCCGTCGCCTGCTTCCAGCACTTCATAATTCTGTTTTACAAGGAAATCCTTCACAAGCTTGCGCATTCTGCTCTCATCATCCACTACAAGTATTTTAAGCCTATTCATATCAAAATCATATCCTTATTTTACTCAGCGATCAAAAGTTCTTTCTCTTTCTCCCTGATCACCTGTTCCCTGTCAGACAGCTGCTGTTCCCACTCAGCATATCGATTTTGAAGTACTCTCTCATAATTTAATACCGTTGGTTTAGAACTTGTGGTCGATATCACAAACATAATAATCACCAGAGCCAGCAGTCCGATATTAACTAGTATTGAAGTTTTTCTACTAAAAAATTCCTGCTTTGGCTTTTCTTTCTTAACAGGCTTGCGGCTTGCCTGTATTCTCTCTATTGTCTGATTGGCGCTTTCCCTCATACTGTATACACCATATACAGGTATGTTGTCAACCTCCTCATCCAGCAGAGGATTTTCCTGTAATATTCTCTGCAGTCTTTTGAGAAAATCGTAGCCTACTGGTGTTTTAAACACACGGTTGTTTAACGCCTTTTTGTATACCGCGCTCACCATCTCATAATTCTGGTAATCCAGTTTTTCTTCCAGCCGCTCTATGCGAAGCTGTTCATTCTGGGCGAGTTCCGCATCCTGTTGTGTTCCAAACTGAAAACCGTCCACAACCCAATCCGCCTTATCTGCCATCTGGTATTCCCTGCCTTTCACTGATGCCTGTCAGCAAGATCAATCATAATCCCTCTATGATCTTGTAGGTTTCCTCATACAGTGCCGCCAGACGTTTCATCTCATCATCGAGATTCATATCCTGAACCCTGAGTTTCTCCACCATCGGTATCAGCAGGTGATACATCTCGTTGATTCCAAGATTCGATACAAATCCTTTCATCGTATGTGCCCCCTCAAAGGCCTCCTTACAGTTTCCCTTCTCGTAAGCCTCCTTCAGCTTGTCAAAGCTGGAGTCGTCAAGAAATTTTCTAAGACATTTCAGATATAGATTTTCATTGTTTAAAAAGCGCTTCATTGTACCATCTACGTCAAATCCTTTTTCCTCTAAAAATTTCTTCTGATTTGCATCCATATGGTCATCCTCCATTCATCCTACTGCCTCTATGTATCATTAATCCTGCATCAGTCCACTCACATCAAGTATCAGTGCGATACTGCCATCTCCGAGCTGTGTGCAGCCTGATATGCCGTGTACCTTCTTCACATATGGCGGTATCGGCTTTACAACGATCTCCTGTGTACCAATCAGTTCATCAATCAATACGCACAGCGTATTTCCTTCGTACTCGAGCAAGAGCATTACACCGTCCTCTACATCAGTCACGGCATCCTCCAAATCATACTTCTGGCTCAGTCGCAGAATCGGATAACATTCTCCGCGGATCATGACATATTCTTCACCGTTTGGTTCATGGATCAACTGGTCATCCGTCACACGGATAAACTGCTTAATCGCACCCGTCTCCATAACGAACTTCATATTGCCGTTTCTCATGATAATACCGTCTATGATCGCCATCGTCAAAGGTATCTTCATCGTCATCGTAGTACCTTCGCCCTCGACAGAATCGATATCAAGCACTCCGCCAATCTTCTGGATATTCTTCACGACAACGTCCATACCTACACCGCGTCCGGAAAACTCAGTAACCTTTTCCTTTGTCGAAAATCCAGGAAACGTGATAAACTGAAAGATTTCTTTGTCCGTATAATCACTTTCCACGCGGTTGTCAGGAAGTATACCATTCTCCCATGCTTTCTTGTATAGCTTATTTCTGTTGAGTCCTTTTCCATTATCCCTCACGGAAATCCATACCTTGCCGCCCTCGTTCTTTGCCTCAAGCGTAACCCTCGCAGGCTCCGTCTTGCCGGCAGCAGCCCTCTCTTCTGGCATCTCAACACCATGATCGACAGAATTTCTGACCAGATGCATCAACGGATCAGATATGTTTTCTATGATGTTCTTATCCACTTCTGTCGTGTCACCTATCATCTCAAACTCAATGTTCTTGCCAAGTTTTCTTGACATATCGAACACAGTCCTGTTCATCTTCTGGAATGTATTCGTAAGCGGCATCATACGCATTGACATGATAAGCTCCTGCATCTCTGTCGTAATCTTTGACAGCTGTGAAGCAGCCTTCTGGAAGTTTGTCAGATCCAGATTTGGCACCTGCAGGTCTGGATTCTGCAATACAACGGACTCTGCAATAACCATCTCGCCCATCAGATCCATCAGCATATTCATCTTATCAATATTGACACTCATGAATGCCTGTTTTACTTCTTTTTTCTTTTTCTTGGTGATCTGCTTCGCCTTGCCGGCTTCCTTCTGAATGACATAATCACCTGGCTGAGGCTCTGCTTCCGCCTCCTTCTTCTGTGTCTCTGGAGCTGCTTCCGGAGCCGCACTGGTCTCCTCCTGTACAGGCTCACCCGAGAATCCCCGCTCAAACTCCGCATTTGAACACTCAGCAATCTCGATATTGCGTATTTCAGAGGTTGTATCGAGGAGCTCGTGCAGCTTACCCTCTGTGAAATCACCCCTGACAAGCATCCGGAACCCTTCTGCCAATATCATTTCCGATGAGTTCTCGTCTGTAAGGATATCCTCCGGTGTATAGTGTACATCCTCCGTATATTCCTTCAGGGTGTAAGTGGCAGAGTATGCACGCAGATTACTCATCTGCGTATCTTCATGATATGTAATCTTGATACGGAAACATTTCGCATCGCCTGACGCCTGCGGCGCTATATAAAACTGATTGGGACCCAGACCCATGCCTGAAGAAGATGCCGCCGGGGCTGCGTTTCCTTTTGTCTCCCCGGCTCCACCGCCCTCACCAGAAGAATCAATCACTCCCTTTAGTTTCACAAGGAACTTATCCATCAGCTCGATTAATTGGGAATTATCGCCGTCTGGGTCATTCCCATCCTTGATCTTCTCCATTTCCCCATTGATAAAATCCAAAACCTGAAATACGATCTCTGTAAGCTCCATATGTGGTTCTTCGATACCAATATTTTCACGCAGATAATAGAATATATCTTCCAGTTTATGAGACACTTTCATAATGTTGTCATACATCATGACACCCGAAGAACCTTTGATCGTATGCATGATTCGAAAGATCTCGTTAATACTATTCTCATCAAACGCATCATCGTCCTTGGTTTCCAGTACGATCTCCTCAAGATTTTCCAAAAGCTGGCCATTCTCATAGATATATATGTCCACCATTCCGTCTAAATTGAATTCCTCAGCCATGTAGGGCACCCCTTCCATATCAATCATTAATCTTACGTTTTTTCACATTGTGTTTCCCTTTGACACAATGCAGCTATTTATAATTTTATATCCATTTTGTACAATAGTCAATGTTTTCTGATAATTTTATTCGATCAGTTCCATCCAATTTTTTCTATAGAACGAATACCCATCAGCAGAATCGGCATAACCGGACTTGGAACCGCGCTGCTGCCAAGCCTCAGAAATTCTATATCTGCCCTGTCAATCGCAATGCTGCCACACTTTGGACATCTCTCTGCCGCATAGTCGAGTGTGCCGCATTTCCTGCACAAAAATATTTTTTGGTGTTTCATACGCTCTTTTTTCTGTCTCCTTATCACTGTTTTTGTAATGTTTTGTTAATATTTATAAAAATATATTGTAACAAAAATGAAATTATTGGATAATTTTTGTTACAATTATTTCTCTATCCTAACAAAAAAGAAATATTTTTTTTAAAATTAGTATTGAATTAATTGCATTCTGCATTTATAATAAATGAAGAAATTGTTTTGGCTTAGTTTTCTACTTACTGATGAAAAGAAAAGGTAACTATCAATCAGGGTTGCTTATTGTTAAATGTGTTTTATTTATGAAAGGAGCTTTCAGGCCATGAAAAAATACACCAATTCAGTAATCGTGCTTTTTATCTGTATGTTGATTCTAACCCCATCAACAGTATATGCTGAGGAAATGGCATATATGCCTTCGTTCTCTATCATACAGCCGATCACAGGTGCCGCGCTGCCGAATGAAAATCTCTCAGAAAGCCTTGCAACACGGTTAAATCTCTACCTTGTAGACAGTTTTACAAACGGCAGAATTGATGAACAGGAGTTCAACGAAATCGTATCAAGCGGAATGATCTCCGAAAATGCTTTCTTCGCCAATTCTGTATTTGTGGGCGACTCGCTCACTGTCGGATTCCGGGATTACTGCCGTACCCACAGCGATTCCATCGCTTCTGATTCCACATACTTTCTGGCCAGAGTGAGCTGTTCCGCCAAGGCTGCCATATCAGCAAACGCCCTTACCACCCACGCCAAAATCATGCCAATATATAATGGTCAGGTTCAGTACATCGAGGACTCTGTATCACAGATGCCTGATGTTTCCAAAATGTTCATCTGCTATGGTATGAATGATCTGACGAACAGTACTCCAGAACAGTTTGTTTCTGATTATCAGACACTCATCGAAAGAATTACCGCCAAGACTCCTGAGCTCCAGGTCTATGTAATCTCTATCCCATGTGTCATGGCTGATGTCAATAACGGAAGATTGAACAACGCGAATATCCAATCTGCAAACATTCTTTTGCAGGATATCTGTGCACAGAATGGCTGGGGCTTTATCAATATCACGGAGCACTTGATGGGTGCAGACAACGCGATCCGGCCAGAATACAGTGCAGATAAGTACGTTCATGAAAACAGCCGTGCGTACAAGATCTGGAATAATGTTCTGAAGGATTACGCATTTATGGAAATCACAAAATAAAATCTATAAAGCATATAAAAAACAGCCCATTCTGAGCTGTTTTTTATATGCTTTTAATCTTCTCTAAGACGTTACACCACACTCTGCTTATTGGTATGTCCATACAGTGCTGCGGGGATCATCCAGTCCCTCCATCATAACATGGTCGAAATACTGTCCATTACTCTACTGGATAGTACCTGTTCCAGCATACTTTCAGGATAAAAACCGCTACATTGCTTTCGAAACACTTCTTCCTGCATCCCAACCAATGCACCGCCTGCTCTTTCGTAAGCACATCCTGCAAGGCTGCATCTGTATTGCTTCTGATCTCCTCTATCATCTCCATGGAAATATAGTCATCAACATAATTAACTCGGAAATAATCTGTACTGCTGACAATAAAGTCAGCACAGGTCTGATTAGATTCATATTTTTCCATACTAAAACCACTGACAACCGCATACAGCAGTGTGGATTGCCGCTGCCACTTGTTCCGACAATCGCCACAACTTCCTCTCTCCACCGTAAGATTCACGCCATCGAGTGCATGAACCGCATTTTCACCGGAACCGCAAATTTTTTTCTAGTCAATCGCTTGTAAAATACTCATTTTTTAATCCTCCCATTTTATGCAGGTCTGCATGGCAGTTGTCTTTCAATTCCGCTGTACCACTGATCTATCGTAATACTATATTACTAAGATTAACGTGCACAAAAAAATCTGTATGTAATCAGCATTTCCCCTGTTACATACAGATTATCTCACACAATTCTTTCCACATTCCTTCAGAAATGTACTCAAATCTTACCTTTTTGATAGAATCTCTATTTCTATCTGACCATATTGGCAAAATTCATGAAGCTGTCCCCGCCACTCTCTTCTGAACTGGAAACTTTGACAGCCACAAATTTTTTCCCTTGCGCTATCGCCTCATCAAGCTTATTTCTCCCTGCAATTAATGTAAAAATACCACCTTTTTCGGAAACCTTTATTGTATTGGATTTTACATTTGCGTCTAAATTTTCAGCAGACTTGACTGAAGAAGGATTCAGCTCCATCATTTTCTCAAAGCTGCCGTTCTGATACTCTTCCATTTTATCCAGTATTTCCTGCGCAATTTCGTCTGGTGATGCATTTGTACTCTCTATGACCAGATTATAGTTATTCATATCATAGTAGTCGATATCATAAATCTCCTTATATCGCACTGTCTCAAGCTTCTGCCTGTTGATCAGCGCTTTTCTGCATGCAGTCTGCGACTCATAGGACTCTGAGTTCGCGCGGAGACTGTCATTGAACACACGGCGGCTTGCCTCGTCGATATCGGTAATAATAAACACTTTAAAACTCTTTGGGGCAAAATGCCATGCAAGGCGCGAATCAAACACGACCTTGTCCTGCTCCTCTCCAATTCTGGTCGTCGTATCATCAATCATCTTGTCCACAGAATGATCACCGCGGCTTGCCGCCTCATTGACCTGCTTGTTGAATTCCTCTACGGAAAGCCCTTTTTCCATGGCAAGCTGACGGAAGATATTCCCTGTCGATGAGTATTCGTAACCTCTCTCTTTCAATATCTTCGCCACACTGGATTTACCACTCCCAAGATTTCCTGTGATTGTAATGTTCATATGTCAATTCTCTCCTTTTTCTGCATTGCTATTCCGCTACTCTGCCATATACTTCAATCTGCGTCAATGCCGGAAACGGGGATTGTGTCTCTGCTTTGACCAGATTTTTCATTTCCACCCAAGTGACAGACCTCTTCTCAAAAGATATCGTCTGCCCTGTGGCGAGCTTTTTCAGATTTCCTGTCACTGTACTTCCATCTGAGAATGCGAGCGTTATCTCTTTCCACCAGTTGTCGTGTGGAAAATCCGCCCTCAGATACACTATAACCTTGTCCGTCTCGATCTCATGTCCAAAGTCAACCCTTAAACATGCCTCCGGATCCCGATTGATGCCCCATGAGGCGTAAGGCCATTCGCCATGCGCGCTGTTCGCTTTTACGCCGTCAATCGCATTTCTTGCCGCAAAAACTGCCTCATTTCTTGTCTCTACATTTGCAGATGCATGCGGATAAGAATTTGTATTTTCGTGGCTGTCGTATACATTAAGCGCCTGATTCCGGTATGCACCAATCTCTTCCTTGGACGCAAATCTTGCATAGATATAGTGACAGCTGCCCGCAAAAGCTTTCGGTGAATAGCCCCGTCTCGCTTCACCAAACGGAACCTTTACCTCGACAATGCCCCTCACAAGAATCAACGCAGATCCCATGGCATCGTCTGCCTGAAACATAAAATATCTTGGCTCTCCGCAGTACTCAAGCACTACCCTGTCGCCCTCCTCATACTCGGACGTGGCTACCAGATACACTTCCTCCTCACCACGCTCAACAAACTTTGTCTCTCCATTTGCCTTTAATACTTTTATGGAAAACATTTTATTTCCGCCTTTCTATATAAATTTAATCTTTACAACCGTGCTTTGCAAAGCAACAATTTGCCTACATTTTCGTATACCCTACTCTATGGGTTGCATCTCTTACACGGTTGATATCCCTGTGCAATGATATTCTCCCTGCTCTCCGATGAGTCTTTCCGGTTATCGTTCGGCAGAGAATCGCAAGAAATCTTATGAAATTTCTTAGTCTTTGTATTCAATACATATGTAATTTCGTCTGTATCTGCTTTGTCTGCATCCTGCTCTTTTGGCTCTGGCGTCTCCGTCTCCTGTTTCTGGCTAGGTGCTTCCCATACAGAACTGTTTCCGTTTGGCTCTCCAGACTTCCATGTTTCCGATGCTGGAACATTAAATGTTATCTTCTTCCCATCAGATGTGGCTATGATCGTTCCATCTTCATCTGTCCTGTATACTTTTACCCCGTTCATTCGGAAGGTATTGAGTGTTTCCGCATGCGGGTGCCCATAGGAATTATCCTCTCCGCAGCTGATCACCGCACAGGAAGGACTGACTGCCTCAAAAAATTTCTGCGAAGTTGAAGTCCTACTGCCATGATGTCCCGCCTTATAGACATCTGCTGAAAGATCGATGTCTGTTTTCAGTATATCCTGCTCTGCATCCTCTCCGGCATCGCCTGTAAAAAGGAACTTATTTTCCCCATTTTGAAGCATCAAGGCAATCGAAGCATCATTTGGATTGTTATATGTACCATTCGGCGCCAGTATTGTTATCTCTGCCGTTCCCAGAGAATACTGCGTCCCAACCTCTGGTGTTGTGTATTTCAGCCGCTTATTATCAAGTGCCTCTATCAGCTTTTGATAGGTCTTGTTATCTTTCTCATAATTCGATATGAAGACTTTGTCAATCTCAAACTTCGTAATGATGACTGGTGCTCCACCGATATGATCTGAATCTGGGTGTGTCAGGATCAGGTAATCAAGCTTTTTCACTTTTTGCTTCTGCAAATAGTTCTGAATCGCTGTTCCCTTGGAATAATCACCCGCATCAATCAACATGGCATGTCCGTCGCACATGATCAAAGTGGCATCCGCCTGACCGACATCTATAAAGTGCACTTCCATTTTTTCTGCTTTCGTATTCTTCGGTTTCGCCTCACCTGCTTTTGCATTTGAAGCAGAGGACATCATAGATTTAGCTGCAATCCCGCCGAATAAAATCGCTGCCACCAAAAATATACCCAATAGTTGTTTATAAAACTTTTTCATACCACGCCTCCTTCTATATATCCAAATCAATCCTGTCAAATGTTATTTTGACATTTGGAAAATGAAGTGTTTTTTATTTTCCAATATTTAATTATAGCAGATTGCACAGTATTTTCAAGCGATTCAAACTTCAATTAGGCTTTTGATAAAATCTCCAAAAACCTGCTATACTTTAGCCAAGATCGGATCAAGAAGTTGTCTTACTTCTAAAGTGCATTCTGCATAGAGCTGTAAAAACCCCAGGAAGGAAAAGATTCCAAAATACTTCCCTGAATATATGACCACCGATTTTGGTCTGGTCTCCTTGTAGTTCTTCACTACAACCGGCAGTGATCTTCCAACATAAGCTTTTCCTTCTTCCATATTTTTGTATATCTGAAAGTATAGATATCCTGTCAGAGTCATGACAATATGATAGGTGATATAGTTGTATTGTGTGCTTTTGAAATCTGTTAATTTCCAGAAATCTTTCATCTGGCGGAAATCTTCTTCGATTTCTGGACGCAACTCATAAGTGTTTATGATCTGGCGGCTGTCCTTTCGGTGTCAGTTGTCATAAACACGAAATATTCATCTGTCTTTTTGTCATGGACTACACATGCATTGACAGGCACATCCTGTTCCGGCTCCTCGCTTCTCCATAATGGACCAAGGCCTGTTACCAGCTGGATCTCCTGGTCTTTCCTCTTCCTATTGGGGTGCTTCTGCCATTTGCCGGTGTTTTTGGTCGGATTTACAGCATCCTCGAAAATGGTCATGTTTTCCCTGGCTGGAATATAAGTGTCAACTTTACGGTTTTTAAATAATTGAGCATTTCGCGTGACAGGAATCCCCTGTCATTGACCAGTATATCATTCTCTTTAAAACAGGAAGTGGTTTTGAGCATATCCCTGCACAGCTCCAGGTCATGTGTCTTAAGCGTGCCAAATACAATTTCTTCAGTAACTCCGAATCATCCATAATACCCCTGAGAACACCGAGTTTATATCCACGGACGTTTTCCCCGTCTATCTTCACGACAGAAGAGTTCTCATAATTGTCATTGCGAAGGTTTACGGGAACTTTTGTGCAATCCAGGATGTGAATGTTTGGGTGGGTATCCAGTTTTTCCAGCACATACTTCTGGACATAGCTGTTATAGAAGGAGATCCATTCACCACTGCTGTATTTTGCAAGCAGTTTACACATGACACTTTCAGAAAAAGTCCCTCATTGATATCACGTTCATTATCCCATATATGCCAGCCCGGTTCCGCCAGCAGTTCGGCATCACTGACTGCAAAAGGAACATCCGTAAGACTTGTTTTGATCTTGAGTTTTGCAGTAATTGCGAGGCACAGAAGGATATCAAAAGGAATATGGAGGTTGTCCCTGCGTTTATCTTCCAGTGCACTGGAAAGGAGTTCCAGCAGTCCATGCTTCTTCATAGTAAGGATGATGTCATCGATCAGATTTGGAAGCGCCAAATCAGCGGCATCGATTTTTCCGGAACGGATAGCATCATACACTTTCTCTTTATCTTTCCTGCAAAGTTGAATCATAACTCAGTCACCTCATTTGTTAAAAAATCACAAATAGTATATCAGATTTTAGAAGCTATGTCCAAAAGACTTATTGAAGGATTCAAAATTTTTACTTGACTATTTTCACATTCTCTGTTATTATTAATTAACTTTGATTAGCCAAGGGGTAGTAAAGGTTTCGACAGGGAGCTTGAAGATGGAGAAGCAGGTCGCAGGTATGCGTTAATTCCAAAATTAAAATTAAACGCTGAAGACAATTTAGCATACGCAGC
>CAMWLV010000098.1 GCA_947175175.1 uncultured Lachnospiraceae bacterium | reverse complement strand
ATAAGAAGATTTAGACAAGTCAGATGTAAAGATTAATTCTTTAACAGTTCCTAAGGAACAGACATGGGATTATGCAATAGGTATGTTACAAGCAGACGGACTCGAATCATCTGAAGAAATGATGGAAATGATAGAAAAAATAAAAGAGATAATAGTGTCTATTTGCGCAGGTCCTTGGTAGCTGCCAGTGCAAAGTTTTCTGATCTGGAAGATTTATCAAAGCCAGAGTTTTTGAGAAAAATTGTAAGAAACCGTTTGGAGCAGGGCAAACTCAAACGACAGCAGGAATAGAGGAGGGGACATGTTGGACAGTTATGTATATATTTATTTTCAGGAACTGCCCGCAGATTATACGCTGGGCGATATTGAAGATGACCTAGATGACTTGATAGGTGACATGATAGAAGTCACAGGCACAGGTTTGGGAATCACTGGCGGAAATATTGATATTGAATATTATGAGAAATCTGATGCTTTGCAAAAGATTCTATCATATCTGATATCTCGCGGATTTGATTCAGAAACCATATTAGACATCAATGGAGATAGAAAAAAGCTGTCAGAATTCGATGAAATGAGGTATGATAATGAATAAGAAAAACGAACAAGTTGATCAGAGCCTACCCCTGTTTCAGAGACCTTTTCGCACGAGGGTCTCTGAATGCTGGGAAACTTTTTCCAAGGGTGAAGCAAAACTTAGACTGCTGATTGACCAAAAAGCAGACAGTGAATCAATCACAAAGCTGCTCGATGCCCTTTTGACTCCTGCATTTGAAATTGTCTATGCCGAGGTCGGTTTTAACGGTGAGAAACATGAGCTGATCTTAAATCTTGAGGGCGACTGGTCACGTCTGTTTGCTTTGACCTATTTCCAAAAACAGGCTCCAGAAAGTGTACTTGCGTATTGGGATATCCTTGTAGGACGTCAGTCGCGCGGGGAGAAGCTGGAAAATTATCAGCTTCGGATAGCCGACAGCTCTGTCTGTGCTGGAAATATTCAGGTATGGACTTCATGGGAAAACCAAAAAGCAAAGGTATCGCTTTACTGCAAAGATCTTGTTCCCCTCCTGCCGGAACGGAAGAGTGAGGCTTACTGGCTTGCTTATGTAATGATGGACTATGCGGTTGGCGAGCTGGCAGAGATGGAGTATATCCGTGAATTGGAAATCATCCACACTCCTTATGCAGAACCTGCTTTCACGCTTGCGCAGCTCATGCCCCATTTTATCGAACAGCTTTCTTTGAGCAGGGAAGCGTTATTTGACGCGGGACGCTATTGCGAACTATACTGTGGATATCGTATGGAACCAAACGAGGAAGCACACGATGGCTTGCGCGGAGACGTATTCGTGGGCTCTGGCTGCTTTTTTCCTCTGTTAAATGAATTTTGGAGCGGGGAAAACCGCATTATGGATACCTTTCATGCAGACGGTATTGCAGCAGGATATTTCTGCTTTCCTTTATATGGTTTTGAGGGTGATGACAGAGGGGCGCAGATACTGGATTTCCGTGACAATGCTGCAGAGATGATTGAAAAAACTGCTGGTTTGGACAATTTTACATATATCGGAGGCGCTTCGGGTATTTATTACGGATACCTTGATTTCATCGCGTGGGATTTGAAAGCTGTGCTTGACGCGGCAGTTTCCGTCTTTAAACAATCTGGTATTGACTGGGTAATGTTTCACACGTTCCGGAAGGATGCAGATGGTATTACGTTATTTGAAAAGAAGACAGAATAAGGGTAATTATGTGCTAATTTTTACATTTGCATTGTATTCCTATTTTTTTATGCTATAATCGCAGATACGGACGTCTGAATATAAACATTTACAGGAGAATAATGCATGAAGAAAAACACTTCTTTTCTACCCGAACTTGAAAAAGCTTCAGGTCACTTTGATTACCCGTTAACCAATGACTATATGTTCCGCTCTCTGTGCCAGAAGAGCAACAAAGCGCTAAAAGGGCTAATCAGCGCGCTGCTTCATATCCCTCCAGAGCAGATCCGCTCCGTCGTTATTATGAATCCGATTGTAGTGGGTGAAGCATGTGAGGACAAGGAATTTCGCCTCGACGTACGCGTTGAACTGAATGGAAATATGATTCTTAACATTGAAATGCAGGTCGCCAATCTGCATGATTGGCCTGAGCGTTCCATCAGTTATCTGTGCCGTATCTTTAACAACCTTTCTCACGGCGAAAAGTATACCGATGTCAAACCCGCAATGCATATCAGCATTCTTGACTACACTCTATTTTCAGAAACACCGTCCTTTTACTCATGTAATAAATTGATGGACGAAAAAAATTATCACATTTATAGTGACAAATTCGCCCTGAATGTGTTAGATTTAAAACAAATACATTTAGCAACTGCTGAAGACAAACAATGGAAACTCGATTACTGGGCGCGCCTTTTCAAGGCAACTACATGGGAGGAGATTAAAATGATTGCATCTGACAATGAATATTTGCAGGAAGCATCGAATGCTTTGTATGATCTCAATGCTGACTTTAATGTCAGGGAACGCTGCCGTAACCGCGAGGAATATTATGGTGTGATTCGAACATTTGAGGACGAAATCGATACTATGAAGGAAATATTGGCTCAAACGAGCGATGCGTTGGCTCAATCTAAGGACAAATTAGCTCAAACCAACGATGAGCTGGAACAATCTAAAAACGAATTAACTCAATCCAAGAATGAACTGGCTCAATCCAAGAATGAACTGGCTCAATCTAAGAATGAACTGGCTCAATCCAAGAATGAACTGGCTCAAAAGGATTTGGAGATTGAAAAACTGCAGGCCGAGATCGCCCGTCTAAAATTCACTCAAAATGTATAACATAAACCGACTGCCTGTGTATTATTGACATGGGCAGTCGGTTTACAACAAGTTACGGTCAACAGCATATTTTGACTGTGCTGTTACTAAAATATCATTTTTATACAAATACGTACTATCGCACATACTTTGGAGCTACACCAAACTTCTTCTTAAATGAACGGCTCAAATGAAATTCATCATAAAACCCAAAGTTGACTGCGGTTTCTTTCAGTGTGATATCAGCATTATTATGCAAAGCCTGATACACCATATCCAGCTTTTGCTCCATCTGCCATGCATAAAAAGTTCTGTTATATACCATTTTAAACCGCTTATTCAAGGTTTTTTCACTGACATAGAATTTCCGGGCAATATCCGATACAGAAAAAAACTTTTCGGGATTTGACCGTAAAAACTGAGCAATTTCGTTCACAAAAGCAAAACATTGTGTGTTCACTGCAGTTGTCCATTCCCGCTCACTGATTTCACATAACAACAAGTCAAACAGACATGAAAGCCTGTTTGACTTATGAATCGTATCCCTCCAATAGAGCGCGACCATCTCGGAAAAATATCTGTTGATTTCAATATGATTACTGCAGTGAATGACTGTCGGCAGCATTGCAAAGTTCCCATCAGTCTCACTGTTTCCTGTCTGCCCCACCACATGATCTCCCGATAAAGATTCCACATGGAGATACATGTTTCGTGAATTGGAACTGCACAGCCGTGTTCCATAATGGTGAATCTGTGCGGGCAAAATAATCAAGTCACCTTTCTGGATTGGAAATATTTCACAGTCTCCATCATTTTCCAATGCGATTTCCCAATCTCCGTCCAGTATATATAGAAAGTCGTGTTGCTGCATAACACGGTTCGGGTGTAGTATGGGATTCACAAATGTATTATAATTAGCCTCCACAATCTTATGCTGTATAGATAGTTCAAACGCATAATACATAGTATCCCTCCTCCGACAATCATTTCAATGTACAGATTAAATATATCACATATCCTAAATTCTTGTCCAGACCTGCATCTCTCCCTCTCCCCTGTTCGCCCATGCATAATAGGGAATCCATGTCAGAGTCGTGTGCTCATATTCTGTTTTGCCATGTGCAAAATACAAACCTGTATTCTGCACTTTTCTCTGCCTCCAGCCCTGTGCTTTAATCGCAATTACAGATTCTGTGGCTATTTCTTTCTCCTCCGTTTCAAATCGGGCATTTTCATCGACTTTCAGCATATGCATATCTTTTCCATTGTCAGCTTCCTCCAGACAATACACAATTGGTCCCCGCTGTACAGCCACCTTTCCAATCGTCTCACGCACTTTTGAGTCCGATTCGATCACCTGTATTTCCATCGGAAATTCAATCTGTATGGAATCCGATTTCCATGCCTTTGTGACATACAGATAACCGTCTTTCTGCGTTGTCAGCGCATTTTCAATGCCAGTTATGTTGTACTTCCGGCACCAATCTGGAATGCGTAGTGCGATCGTAAAGTTTTCTTCTGCTGTGCAAACCACTTGGATATTGACATTCCCGTTCCAGGGAAATCCTGACTGTATATCAATCTTCGCTGTGCCCGACTGCAGCTCTTTTTGCATATGGATTCCTATATACAAATGAACAAACACCGTTTCCTCGGTCTCTGTAAATACATATGTTCCAATAGAACTGATCAGTCTTGCTAAGTTCGGAGGACAGCAGGCGCAGCCAAACCACTTCTGCCGCAATGGTTTTACATGCTCTTTGCGGCTATCCTTATGGCATGCTTCTGGAACTACCTCCAAAGGATTTACGTAAAAAAAGCTGGTTCCGTCTAATCCCATCCCGCCCAAAACAATGTTGTAAAGCTCGCGCTCCATAATATCTGCATACTTAGAATCAGTACTCATTTTGAGCATTCTCTGTGCAAAGAAAATCATTCCGATGGAAGCGCAGGTCTCTGCATACGCCGTGTCATTGGGCAGATCAAAGGCAAAAGAAAATGCCTCACCAATGTGTGTTCCGCCCACTCCGCCGGTGATGTACATTTTCTTCTGTGTAATGTCATCCCATATCTGCTCACATGCGGCTTTCAGCGCTTCATCTGATGTCAGCCTCGCAAAATCCGCCATGCCAGAATAAAGATAGACAGCTCTCACCGCATGACCTACCGCCTCGGACTGCTCACGCACTGGTAAATGTGCCTGATGATACTGATAGCGAAGTTCCTCTTGTTTATCAGCGTTCACTGCATGTTCTACGTCGTAATAATACGGTTTTTTCCCTCTTTCATTGACAAAATATAATCCCAGATCTCGATACTTCTCCTCACCAGTCACCTCATACAGCTTTGCCAGCGCCATCTCCGCGATTTCGTGTCCTGGGTATCCTCGCAATTTGCCCTCCTCTGCCCCGATATGCTCTGCGACGCAGTCTGCGTATCGGCAGGCCGCATTTAAAAGCTTCTTTTTCCCCGTTGCCTGATAATAAGCTGCCGCGCCTTCAATCAGATGCCCTAAGCAGTATAGTTCATGATGGTCACGCAGGTTTGTAAATCGCTTGCTAATATCATTAATAATGTAAAATGTATCCAGATATCCATCCAGCTGCTGTGCACGGCATACTATCTCGATCGCTTCGTCGGCAGTTGCCTCCAATTCCGGGTTTGGATACTGGTGCAGGATATACGCCGCAGCCTCTATCCATTTCGCAAAATCACTGTCCTGAAATACGAAACCATAAAACTTTTCCTCCGGCTTCTCAGGATTCTCTGGCCAGACACAAAAGCCGTTGGTCGTGTGAACGGGCTGAACATAATCTGCCTCCTGTTCGCGCTTTTGGTTAATTGCACCTGCCACCTTAAAATTATGCATACAATAACTGGGCTGCGCATCTGGCACCCTGTCATTCAGCGCCTCCCATTGATACGGAATCACCGTATCGCGCACCAATCCAATCTCCTTTTTCCAAAAAGCATCTGTGACCTGAATCCTGTCCAGACCGACTGCATTTGATATTTTTTTACTATCCATCGCTAATAAACCTTCCTTTCACAATTCCTTATTCCCGATTGATTCCAACAGGGCATCGCACTACTTTTCAAATTCCCTAGGACTATACTCTAAAAGATACTGTTCATGCCCCTGATATTGCGTCCCAACTGTTGCCTCTAAGACAATCGTAGCTTTTTTTTGCCAGTTATGGAATTGAAAAAAAGGATAATTTCATGTATGATATTGTAAAAACTGCCTGCTGCGCATGACTCGTACTGCAAAACTGTTAGTTCCCTTGCTCTCCCCTGTGTACAATAAAATCAACCATCGCGCACACAGCGATATATACAACCCAATAAAGCACAAATGTCCATATGGAGTTTCCCAACATAGGAACAGGCGCAAAAAATCCAATATATCCTCCCAACAAACCATTAAGAATATTAAAACAGCAAGACATTGGAATAAAGAGCAAAATCCATACATTTGGCAGAATAAAATAATACTTTGCACTTGCCTTTCCTGTGCTGTCAACAATCTGCCCTAATAAAAATATCCCTGTTCCCAACAACATCATAACAATTCCCACACCTGTCGCATAAAACATTCTCCGCTCTATCCAAATCATTATGGAAGCAACGAGTCCTATTGCATTGAATACCGTCCCTGCCACTGTAAAGACTATTGCATTCCACTTGCTTTCCGCCCCCTTCACTGGCTCGATCCCTTTCAACAGGTAGTCTGTTGTCGTTTCAAAGTAATCGCTCAGCAAAATGATTTTTTCAATATCTGGTGTGCTTTGCTCACTCTCCCACTTGCTCACCGCCTGTCTGGATACACCGATCTGATCTGCAAGCTCCTCCTGTGATATTCCTTTCGTTTTCCTCAAATGCTGTATTCTGTCTGCAAGGTTCATAATACTCTCCTCCTATTTTTAATTCCACATCAAATTTTCCGATGCTGTTTTAAGTACTTATGACATTTTTCAGCCATATTTTGATAATATATACTGCGCACCAATTGGATTTACAGTATGACACCGACTGCAAACCGCCAGCCAAATACTTTCTCTGTTACAACACTGTAAATTCTGGTGGTTTGCAGTATAATCGTAACAGAAACAGCAGTTGCGCTGCTACCATTTTCAGCTTTCAATTTGTCAACCAACAGTTGCAATGCTGTTTTCATGCCTTTTTTACCTTTGATGCCATATCGACTACTCTTGAATTGGGATACTCTGTCAATATCTGTCCCACACTCCTGTGTGTAACCAAAATCACTGCAGCATCGTCAGCAAAAAAACGGTAAACCTGATCTAAGCGCTTTTCATTGATACCGGAATCCGCCTCATCTAACAAAATCAATGATGTGTTTATATCTTTGACCAAAGACAGATTTTCCAACTGAACCTCCCCTCCTGAACCCCTATTTCCAAAATAACTATAACTCTCCTGATCCTGCAGAAAAAGTGTGACATAATTTCTAAGCTCCATAACGCTCACAGGTCTGCCATCTACCACAATACTCCCACTGTCTGCCTTGATCAAGCCTGCCAGAATTTTGAGCAGTGTGCTCTTGCCTGTCATATTGTCGCCAATTAGTACTATTTTCTCTCCTGCCTTAATCTCAAGTGAAAAATTATCCAACACTATATGGCAGTCATCATAACTATAGCAGATATCCTTTAATTCTATCTTTTCATAAGATGCTTTCCCGTTCATAACAGCAGCTTCTTCTATGTCAATATAAGAATATGTATCATCAATTATATGTTGTTCCAACATATATAAAAAGACTTTTCTTTTTGTGACTTTTCCTGTATAATTAGTATCAGAGAGAGTTCCTTGCTTTACAAAACATCAATCCCCTGCTTTTGTACAATCAAGTAGGAGAGACTTCCCCTATTCGCCGTGCGGGGCGCGTGCAGCAAAGCTGCTGATTTCCTTACACGCCCCTGTGCATAATAAAACAGGCAGCTTTATTCGGCTGCCTGTTTTATTATGTACAAAAATCTTCCCTATAAATTTTTCATCTGTTTCTTCTTCTCATACATGCGGTCATCTGCGATCTGATACACCTTCTCGATATCACTGTCGCTCTGGCTCCCGGAGGCATAACCATAAGCGATCGACATATTCAGATCCTTGATCATGTGGTTCTTCTTGTCGATATTACGCGTAAACTGCTCCATCAGGAACGTTAATTTATCTTGATCGGCTGTCCCTATGACAGAGACAAACTCATCTCCACCCATTCTCGCTACAACGCCATAGTCTCCAAAGGTCTCCGCGATCACTTCGGCAGCGCTTCGGATCAGCACATCGCCCTTCGCATGACCGTATGTATCATTCACGATCTTTAAGTTGTTTAGATCAAAACAGATCACTGTATATTTAAAATTCTGCTCCTCTTTGAGCTTATTCATATACTCCATGCAGTACCGGCGGTTGTTAAGCTGCGTCAGCTCGTCGGTGTAGGCACTTTTAATCAGGAAATCGCGCTCTTTCTGCTCCATCATCTTCTGCGTCATTTCTATGTAGAATGAGACAAACAAGATACAGATAAAAAGCATGATGCCGATCGAGGTCACGCCCCGTATCTTAAAATAATCCCTTCCGAAATAGCGTCCGCTGTTGTAACCAAACATGTCATACGCCACACAGCCAATCACAATCAACAGACCGACAACAGACAGTCTGCTCTCATATCTCGATAATTTCAAGTTCATGATCAGCACGAGAAGAAAGAATAACAGACCAATCAGCATAATGATCTGCATATACTTGAACATTCCCGCCAAATGCACAAGATTAAGTGCATGTAATACTATAGTGAAAGAAACTGCTATGAGCTCTACCGCGAGAAATATCCGGTAAAAAACCTGCAAAGGTTTGTATTTCAGTCTTGCAACTTCCTCATATATATAAATAGTCAGCGGCACCGGCGCCAGATACAGCGCCAGATAATTGATCAGCGAAATCGAGTAAAGCGGTGTTGCAAAAACCAGCATGACATTATAATAACTCAGCGACCATAAACCCATGCAGATCGCAAAGAGGGAGATGCAGAACAGCCTGACATATTTTGTTGAGTAAAAAAGTGCAACGATCGTGATCACACTGACGATCACGCCAAAGAGAATCAGAAAGCTGCCGCAGAACAGCGGAAGCCTGTTTTCTGTAATCAGTACCCGATAGGCATTTTCCCACTCATAGAGTTCCACCGAATCGAACTTTGTGAACACCTCGTCCTCCGCCATGACAAGCTGAATGCGCAGCCGTTTTCCCTGATACTCATTGGGGAATTTTATAAACTGATATCCACTGCCAAGCGTCCTTCCCTCTGCCAATCTGTCATAACCATACTCATAGATCAGTTCCTCATCAATATACATTCTGACAGCATCATGCCTGACATAAAAACGAAGTACACCTTCTACAAGTCCCCAGTCAGACGGCAGCACCCGCTGCATCGTAATCGCGTCACCCTTTTTGACAGGCGGAAAATGAAAGTCTGTCAGAAGTACATTTTGATACGCATCATCATTGATCGAGATATCCCATGCATCGTCCAATAGAACGTATTCTGACATTGTAGCGAAATCCTTCGTGATCAATTTGTCAATTTGGGGAATCCACACCAGCATACTGACCAAGGCAAAGACAATCCATATGATCTTGAATATCGTTTTTTTCGAAACTTTCCTTTTCACGCTTTCATCCCCTTTGTGAATCTGCCCAATTTTTCACTAACAATCATAACATTGCGTGGTCGTATTGTCAAATTTGTTATTATAGTACTTCATAATCAACCTCCACCATGAAACAAAACAGGCAAAACCAGCCATTCCCCTGTTTCAGTTCCATATTTGCTCCATACTTTTTCTCAATTTCCTATATGCTGCGAAGCCCGTAGCCGTGATTCCGAATATCTTGTTTTGTCGTCTTGGGCAGACTGTTGGAAAGCTGCCCTAAGGATCCCTTTCGTGGCACGCGCTTTTTGGCTGCGTAGTCTTTACAATCTATGCATCCAGTCTGTTTTTCCGCAAGAAATCCAGACAGCTCGGAACGCTCATGGCGCTCGGCGCCTCCAGAAAGAGGCTTTCTCCTGACTTATTCCGGGAAGTACTTCTGCTCAGTGGTACTTCTTCTCTGCTCGGCATCGCGGCTGGTTATCCCTTTGTATTTCTCCTGTGGAACGGTTTTCGACTGTTTATCGTGGACAGCGAGGAGATGCATCTAAAACTGGATTATAAATGTCTGTTTTTATCCGCATCCTTTTTTGTTATTATGGTCGCCTTTTCCTGCGTGACTGCATACCGCTACCTGAAGCGGACAAACATCATTGATATTGTCCATGAGAAGCACATAAATGAGCCCGTGAAAGTACTGGGCAGATGGTGTGGTCCAGCTAGTTTTGTCCTGATTCTTGCCGGCGCCGTCTGCGGCTATATGGCGCCTGGCATTTACATGCAATTGTTCAGCAAATATCCAACTGCCCTGGAAAGAACGGCATTTGACCATTCTTTCTTTTAGCATAGTTACATGTCTTTTCCCTGCTCTTCTTCATCATCTCCGAATCCAGTTGAGCATTTGCGAATCTCTTTTTTCATTTCCCTTACTTCATCGATATGACATAGTTATCTTGCAAATGATATTTCTTCAATGACACATTGATGTTCTTTCCGCCCTGTATCATAGCTTAGCCCGACAGCAAGAATCCTCTCGACATTTTCCTTTCGCAGCTTTTCGCAATACTCCTTGCTCTTAATCTGGGCAATGGCCGCCTCGGGCGTATCATCTGCTTTTAATTCCAGAACGATTCCCGGCATGTTTTTTCTTCTAGGGTGAAAAATAAAATCCGCATATCCTTTTCCTCTCTTTTCTTCCCGCTCAATCCTGTATTTGTTCCGTGCAGAAAGATAGGCAAGCGTCACCACACAGGACAGACTGTTTTCGTCATTGTATTTTAAGATAGGCAGTTCACTGTTATGAATGTTGTGGAGATATGACGCTACGATATCTCCCTTTTTCTCCAACGTGGCAGACAACACTTCATCGGAGTTTCGGACAAGCTCTGCCACATAACCGAAATCGTCATCCTCCAATGCCTTTTGAAATTCCAACATAAGTTCTTTATTGGGTATCCTGATCTCGCCGTCATGGTATGATAACAGACCATAGATAATCATAGCCGAATAGATTTCTTTCCTATTTTTAGGATTCTCCTGTCCGGCAGAGTACTCTTCTTCAACACCAATTATGACAGGTGTGTCATTTACCATCTTCACAACATCATCGCGCACTTCACTGATATTATATTTCAGGAAAAATAAGACCTCGTCCATTTTGCCAGTTCTGGTCCAATAGCTCTGACACGCCGCATCCTCAAGTGCGCACACGACAGACCTCGGATTGTACAGCCGCGCACCGATCCTTGTCTGGTAGCCATTGTACCAGTTATTAATCTCATCCATCGTCAATACAGACTGTTTTTCACAGAGCGCTTTTACCTCACTCTCCGTAAAGCCAAAGTACTCCTCAAAAAACGGATCTTTGAGCATCGTGTACTCCTTAAACATATTCAGCGCGGAACCGGTGCTGTATTTCTTAATTGGCAGCACCCCCGTCATATAGGCAAGTGCCACATAGGGGCGATCCTTCAAAAGATTTCTTAAAAATTCCAAAAACTCTCCATGATGTTCTGTATACAATTCGTGACTAAAGATATAGTCCCACTCATCAATGATAAATATGAACTGTTCCTTTGTCGCTGTCAGCAGTTCTGATATCTTGCGAAATTTCTTGTCTTTCAGTTCTGGATAGGCTTCTTTGATATCATCTGCTATGGATTCTTTGATCAAGTTTATATAATCCTCATAAGTGCTGCCATCATCCGGCAGGTCATTTAGGCACAAATTAATCACATTATATTGATTTAAGTGTTCCTCATAGGATTCACTGTTGCAGATTTTCAGACCATCAAACAATTCTTTTGAATCATATGTCTTACAGTAGTACGCCCCAAGCATATTGAGCACCGACGTTTTCCCAAAACGGCGCGGTTTTGTGATGCAGATATATCTGTTCATGGTATTGATCTTTGCATTGATGATTTCTATAATGCCAGTTTTATCAACGTAAAACCGATCATGCACCAATATATGAAAAAACATATTTGCTGATTCTGTGTTTAAACATACAGACATAGAAAGCCTCCTTTTTATGAAATGTTACTCTGATCATATCGAAACCTCTATTTATAAATGATATCTTTTTCTCATAAAACAAATGATTTCCATGGGAAATCATACCGCCTATTGCCATACTGTGTACGCACCGTGCTCCATTTCATATAGAAGCAATTCTGTGTAACTATTTTCTATCTGATCGATATCTTGTGATACCGCTTTTCGAATCATAATCCCCTCCACATTACCAAAAATATTTATCCTAGACACGGACAATTTCAGACCAATCCCTATATTTCCTCAATGACACACTGATGCTCCTTCTTACCTGTATCATAGCTTAGCCCGACAGCAAGAATCCTCTCGATGTTTTCCTTTCGCAGCTTCTCGCAATATCCCTTGCTCTTAATCTGGGCAATCGCCGCCTCGGGCGTATCATCGGCTTTTAATTCCAACACGATTCCCGGTATGTTTTTTCGTCTCGGGTGAAAAATAAAATCCGCATAACCCTTGCCACTCTTTTCCTCTCGCTCAATCCTGTATTTGTTCCGTGCGGAAAGATATGCAAGTGTCACCACACAGGACAGGCTGTTTTCGTCATTGTATTTTAAGATAGAAAGTTCGCTATTATGAATGTTGTGGAGATATGACGCAACGATATCACCCTTTTTCTCTAACGTGGCAGCCAACACTTCTTCAGAGTTTCGGACAAGCTCTGCCACATAGCCGAAATCATCATCCTCCAATGCCTCCTCAAATTCCATCATAAGCTCTTTATTGGGTATTCGCAATTCTCCGTCATAATACGACAACAGTCCATAAATAACCATTGCAGCATAGATATTCTTTCTGCTGGCTGGACTTTCCTGACCGGCAGAGTATTCCTTTTTAATTTCAATTCTAACAGGCGTGTCATTTACCATCTTCACGACATCATCTCGCACTTCGCCGATATTATATTTCAGGAAAAATAAAACCTCGTCCATTTTGCCAGTTCTAGTCCAATAGCTCTGACACGTCGCATCTTCGAGTGCACACACGACAGACCTCGGATTATACAACCGCGCACCGCTCCTTGTCTGGTAGCCATTGTACCAGTCATTGATCTCATCCACCGTCAATGCAGACTGTTTTTCACAAAGCGCCTTCACCTCACTTTCCGTAAAACCGAAGTACTCCTCAAAAAACGGATCTTTGAGCATGGTATATTCCTTGAACATATTCAGTGCAGAGCCAGTGCTGTATTTTTTTATGGGAAGCACACCTGTCATGTAAGCAAACGCTACATAGGGCTGGTCTTTCAGCAAATTCCTCAAAAATTCCAAAAAATCCCCATGATGCTCAGGATATAACTCATGGCTGAATATATAATCCCATTCATCAATCATAAAAATAAACTGGTCTTCTGTTGCAGTCAGCAGATCAACAACGCTGTCAAAATTCTTGTTTTCAAGTTCAGGATATGCTTCAAGTATATCACGTCTAATCGCGTTTCTGATCAAACCGATATAGTCCTCATATGCACTGCCCTTATCAGACAAGCGGTTCAGACACAAATGAATGACATTATATTGATTCAGATGCACTGCATATGTTTCGCAACTGCTGATGTTTAATCCATCAAATAGTGTAGCTGTGTCGTATGCCTTACAGTAATATGCTTCAAGCATATTGAGCACTGATGTTTTCCCGAAACGGCGCGGTTTTGTGATGCAGACATACTTCATATTTGTTCTGATACGCTTATTCAGATTTTCAATTAACGCAGATTTGTCAACAAAATAGGGACTATTCACCAGTTCGATATATAAAATCAGGGCAGATTTAGTATTGAGACATACAGCCATAAAAATCCTCTCCTCAACGAATATAGTATTTTCTATCATTATACCGTTTCATCCCTATCACCACAAGCAGAAAACGTTCCAAATATATTTTTCTACAGTTCCTAAATATATTCTGCAATACAAACTTTCTCAATGCCCAATTTCGCAGGGAAAATCTTCGTTTAATTCCCGTCACATGTTCAAAGGATAAGATTGTTTTAAATAACTGATACAGCTCCCAAGAGAGGTGAATTATAAATCCTAAATTTTTCCAGCTGCCATTAGAAAAACAAAATATAGCACATAAAAGTCGTTTTAAGAAGGACAGATTTTTGAAATAAAGTGTGCTTTTCACATTGATGTGTGCTATACTATGGAAAAAGGCAGGAGTGAGACATCATGAGCACAATTAACAGGGAAGACATGCTTGAACTTACAAGACGCATGACACCGAAACGAAATTGTTTCTCGCGCATTGCAGGCGCATATTTTGACGAAGAAGGCTTTGTTGACGGCACTTTTAACCGACATTTCCTGAAACTGTCGCAAAAAGACATCGAAACAAATCTTCGTCTTGCAAAGACAGTACCATTTTCTAAGACAAATAAGAATTTAATCTACTATCCCTTTTCCAAGGACGATGAAAAGGCCGGACACACATGGCAGATGCTCATGGGTTTGAAAGACTGCGAGCTAAAAAATGACGCATTGCTGGAGCTTTTTTATGAATTTATCGGGGAAAAATATGCGACAGAAAAGCCGTTTGCAGTGAGAATACTTTACGGAAGCTATGATGTTCCCATCAAGGCGAAGGACAAGGAAAACCTGTGGGAATCGGAAGAAGTATACAAATTTATCATATGTACTTTCTGCCCTCTGCTTGATGATTATGAGGCAGGCGCTCCCGAGTGCGGCTTTCTGTTTCCTGCATTTACAGACAGAAGCGCCGATATCCATGGCATAATGGTCTATCAGGCTGACGAAAACCATCCGCATGAAGAGCTTGTCAAAGATATCTTATTTTCTCCGCAACATATTAGTACAAAAACCTAAGGACCTTTTCATTTTAATGAATTCATAAATCAAAAAATCGAGTAGGGAATGCTCTTTTCCTTTAATACTCCATCCAGACAGAAATTGGAGTTGTGGACTGCATGGTTCACAATTTTAATTTCTGACCGGATGGAGTACATAAAAACAATTCACTATACATCGGAATCGGCAAAGAAACCTCGTCCCGTCTCCATGTTTTGCAGCCCCCAGCAGCCCAAAATATCGTCCTCACTGTTGAACTCGTGATGGTGATGCATCCAGGACTGAAACTCCGTCGCGCCGTACAGCTCTGTTCCTGGCTCGTGTCCAGCGGCTTCTGGACTATAGAGAATAAACTGCGCACCCTGTTTGAGTGCAATCCCATCAGTGCCGTCAAAACCATATGGCTCGCTGGAAATGTAATGAAACATATAATCGTCATAAGGCTCATCCCATTCATTTCCTACGCTGTGACTGGTGTCAAGTTCCAGCTCCTCCAGCGTCAGCAGCCACGAGGCCTCAGTAAGTTTCTCCACTTTCCCAAACTGCCCATGAAATTGACAGACATAATGTGTAAGCCCATCCGCATCGGAATAATCCCCCACAAAGCTGCCATCTGGATTCAAAGTAAGAACCGTTCCCCACGCCCCCGCACCACTGTAAAATGCCATCTCCATGGGCTCAGTAATGGGTAATCCATCTGTCCCCTCTGTGACAATCGGCTCCTGAACCGCTGTCATCGCAGTCTGAAAATCCTTTAAATTTTCCAGCAAAGACTTGCTCTCATCCCTGACAAACACCGGCTCCCAGTCATCCAGCCACCACAGGCTGTCGTAAAGCCGCCCCTCTTTCTCGAAAGTACCCAGCAGGTCGTTGTCGGTATTGAGCATCTGTACGCTGTTGGAGAGCAGATCGTTAATCTCATCCATAAAAGAGTCAATTGCTTCTGAATCAAAACCATAGTGGAGCAGGGTGGCAAAGTTAATATCAAACTCGACTTGGTTACTCTGTACCACGGTCTCCTCGTTGTCCGTCAGTGTGGACAGCGAATAGTCATACATACAAACTCCTTGAAACATCGTCGGATGGTAGCGCAGTAGATAGTCCTCTCCGTCCAGAGTACACAGAAATACACTGGTCCAGCCTGTATGTGCGAAATATCCCTCCTCGATATCAATCAGTTCATTATTCTCCCATATTTCCAGTCTCTGCCCCTGTCCATCATCGATCTCTGTCAGGCGCACTTCCTCGGCTATACCATTGTGGTTCAGATCGGGAGCAAACATCAAGCTGACAACATCATCTGTCGCAATCTCAGATGATTCCGATACAGAAGTCTCTATTGGAGCGCTGCTCTCGCTTTCTTGTGGCTCTTCTGCTTTCTGTTCGCCAGAACACGCACAAGTTAATGCCGTCACTACAATCATCTCTGTTAATACTAAACTAATATTTTTTTTCATAATACGTCCCTCTAAATTATCAAATTGTTTCACACAGCTATCGTACCACAAGTCTTCATACATTTCCACCTAAATTCAATATTCAACGTTACTGTTCATACCTCAATGTCATTAAGTTAAGCCGAACAGGAGCAATGTATCTTGATACAATAGTACAT
>CAMWLV010000097.1 GCA_947175175.1 uncultured Lachnospiraceae bacterium | reverse complement strand
CTTCGGCACGCATACCAATCAATAGTTTGAAAGTGACCTTCTTTCAAACTTCCTCCTCACTTCCAACATGTTTCTGTGAATAGCCGCCAGGCAGCTAAACGACAATCTTATTTGCCATATCCCTTCCAATAGCAACCCTGGAATCCTTTACATTGACAATCATGCTTCCATTGATATCAGATATCACTGTAATAATTCCACCAACCACAAACCCGAGCTTCTCAAGAAACTGTCTCGTCTCCTCTTTTCCGCCGACTTTCTTAATCTCCAACGCCTCACCAACATTCGCCATACTCAACGGCATACGCCCATCTCCTCTTCTCATATGCAGACTTGTGTATCCATCGGTATACAAATCTGTTTTACCAATGATACTTATATTAATCTCTCCTTACATTTGTTAGTATATGCTAACATTCATTAGTTGTCAACAGCTAATTTATTTTTTTTTGATTTAATCAAAAAAGCACATTTTGCAACTTCTGTCACAAAACGTGCTTCTTTTATTTCACCATAACTATATGTCAAGTTCCTTGATCACTGACGCAAGCGTATCAGCCGATTGCTTCAGTTTCGCCTGCTCCTCTTCATTCAGGGAAATCGGAACCCTGGTCTGTACGCCGTCCTCACCCAGCACAGCAGGCATACTCAGCGCAATCCCCTCAATATCATACTCCCCGTGTATCATGCGCGATATCGGCAGAATAGACCGCTCATTCCGCACGATTGCCTCGCAGATTCGCCTTACTGACATAGCAATACCATAGTAAGTTGCCCTCTTTTTGGAGATGATCTCATAGGCACAGTTCTTGACCTCAGCCGCAATCCGTTCCATGGACTCCTCATGCTGGAAATGCCCTCTCAGCTCACAGAAATCATTCAATGGCACACCAGATACATTCGCACTGCTCCACGCGGCAATCTCACTGTCCCCATGCTCACCGATAATAAAAGCGTGAACACTCTTGCTGTCCACATCAAGGTGCTCGCCAAGCTTGTATTTGAGTCTCGCACTGTCAAGCACCGTACCTGAACCGATCACCCTGTCCTCCGGCATATTGCTGAGCTTGCACGCCACATAAGTCAGGATATCCACTGGATTGGATACGATCAACAATATTCCCTGATAATTCCTGTTCGCAATCTCCGGGATAATGCTCTTGTAAATTCCGACATTCTTGTGCACCAGGTCAAGTCTTGTCTCGTCCGGCTTCTGGTTTGCCCCTGCTGTGATAATGACAATCGACGCATCCACAATGTCATCATAGCCGCCCGCATAGATATCCACATGACCGATAAACGGAATGCCATGCGCGATGTCAAGCGCCTCTCCCTCCGCCTTGTCGTGGTCTGCATCAATCAATACCATCTCCGAAAACAGTCCGCTCTGCATCAGGCAGAATGCCGTCGCCGCCCCCACAAAACCGCAGCCCACAATCGCAACCTTTCTCTTGTTGATCACTACATCTTTCATACGCTAAGTCCTCCTTGCTTTTCAACGATTCAGAACAGTATTTCCGCAGATGCTGATACACAACCCTGTTCCGAATAGCTGCTTTCATTACTTTATATATTTCCCTTTTTGCCAATATAATTCACAACTTCCATAAACATCATTATGATATCATTTCAAAAACAGCTTCTAACGTCACACTGCAAACCCGTTCGAAGTCATATGCGCTACTTGGTTTCCAAGTTCATCGCTGATCGTCACCTCATAATAACAGGTCTTTCTTCCCTCTTTGATCTTCCTGGCCGCCGCGATCAGCTTACTTCCTTTTGCCCTTCCCAGAAAACTGATCGAAGCATTCAGGGATACCTGTGGGTTTTTGTTCCAATTGGAAGCCACCGCAAAGGCAAAATCTGCCAGCGTGAAAATTGCCCCTCCCATGACAGCTCCCAAAGCATTGCGATGTGTATCGTTTAATTCCATGGAACATTTTGCATAGCCTTCCTCAATCTCATCAATCACCGCCCCATTCACCGTTGCAAAACGATCATGTGAAAATCTCTCCCGCACTTCGTCAATCGTCATTATCGTATTCTCATTTGTCTCCTGCATAGCCCCTCCTTATATATTTTTGCATTTGTGTATGCATTTATAATGAAAGCATGGCACTGAAAACCATGCTTCCATGTAAAATCCATTTACTTTACTACCATTCCCAACGTTCCCATAATGTATGTAATCTCTCTGTCCACAGCCTCTGTCGTCACGCCAGTCGTCTGGGCGGACACCTTGAGCTCTTCTAGTATGTACATAATATTGCGTGCTGCCTCTGCTGCATCCTCACAGACCATCCACTACTTCCTGATCATATATATTAATATTCCAATGGCTTTCTGATCTCCATCAGTTCTTTCAGCTTCAGCAGGAGCGCAAGATACACTCCGTTCTGCACACCTTCCGCCCAGACAGCACCCTTCACGTCACCGCGGAGCACATATTTTGACAAAATATCTCCTAAGACAGTTATCTCCTGCAAAGAGCAGGCACTGATCACGCGAAGCTCATCCGCCGCCGTCTTAATGCGGTATCGCGAAAAAGTATACACATAATTCCTGTTGATAAAATCCGTCTTCTTGACTTCCTTGACAAAACTAAGCAGCGTTGAATCATAGGTAGGAACCGCCATAGAATTCTTTTCAATCCCCTCGCCGCTATAAATACCTGTTGCCTTCGTGCCGCTTTTCTCCTGAAGCCATGACAGATACCGCATCAGCCGCGCCACGTCATCCTTATAACAAATGATAATTTCGTCCCTCGAAAGCCTCAAACTGTCCTGCATATGCGTTCCTCCCTATATCTTATTTTCCACAATTCTTAATTCTATTCTAACATAAAACTATAAAATGTACAGTCATTCTTTCCAAATTTTGTTTTTCGATAAACTTAATAAAAAATTAATTGCCTATTCCTATACCTTCTGGTTATGATAAAAATATCTTTTTACAGGAGAATGACTATGACATTTAAAAAATTTGTGAAAGCGTTACTGCGTTTTATCCTAAAACCGTTATCTTTTATCCCTGCACTATTGATGATGTATATCATCTTTTCCTTTTCGGCACAGGACGGCACTACCAGTTCTAACCTAAGCTACAATGTGTCCTATAAAGCCGTATCCTTCGCTGACCGGGCACTTGACTTGGAACTGACAGATAAACAGATCTCACGCTGTATCCGCAAGATACACTTTTATGTGCGAAAGATTGCACATTTCACAGAATACTTCCTGCTCGCAGTTACCGTAGCATTTCCTCTGTATGTGTATGGCATACGTGGAATCTGGCTGGTCATCGCCGGAGGAATCCTCTGTGTCGGCTTTGCTGCGCTCGATGAACTTCACCAATACTTTGTCAGCGGACGCAGCTGCTCGGTGCGCGATGTGATCATTGACAGCTGTGGTTCTCTGATCGGTATTCTAATTGTGAGAATTTTTGGATATATCGGAAGAAAGACAATCTTTGAACCACTGAGCAGTAAACACCAATCATAAATTGATGCTCCTTCAATCCAATATGACGAAACTGTTACATTCTGGCTAATATATTGCTATATTTTTACAATATAGTTATAGAAAAAAGGCTTGTTTCATTGTATAGTTATATTATGTTTAGCAGAGATGTTAGACTTGCTAATTAGCAATTCCGGAAGAATTCCCCTTTTACACAACAGGAAGCCTGAGCAATCAGGCTTCTTTGTTTGTATGATTCCTTATTTATAATTACAGTTTTACAAAGTTATACTTCAGCCAGTTTTTGCACAAGTCAATCCACTGCTCGCACTGCGGTTCAATCTCCACACCATCTCTCATCGCAGTCTCTTTCGTCGCAAGCGCATATCCATGCCCGCCATGCGGAAACACGTGGTACTCGAAATTCACCCCCGCCTTTCTGAGTGCAGAAGCAAACAGCAGCGAATTTTCAAGCGGCACTGTGCCATCCTCAATCGTATGCCACATAAAAACTGGCGGCACCTTGTCTGTCACCTGATTTTCCAGACTCAGCTCTTTCTCCAACTCGTCGCTCGCCTTTTCACCCATCAGATTCTCAAAACTTCCTCTGTGTGCAAAAGTTCCGGATGTAATGACTGGATAAGCAAGTATCATTCCGTTGGGCTGATAACTCGTTCCCGGCATCTGCATCTCTTTTTCAAGCCACTCTTTGTCCCAGAAACAGCCAAGGCTTGCTGCGAGATGTCCGCCTGCCGAAAAGCCTGCAACCAATATTTTATCCGAATCAATCGCATACTGATCTGCGTGCTCCCTAATGTACGCCACAGACCATGCCAGTTCCTTCAGCGCCTGTGGGTGCCAGACACCCTGCTTCGAGATATCGTACCAAAGCACTGCCGCATGACATCCCGCCGTAAGAAAATGGAACGCGACTGGCTCCCCCTCCCTGACAGACACATGCTCATACCCGCCTCCCGGGCAGATCAGAACCATCGGACGCCTGCGCTCTCCGTAAGTGTCTGGATAATTCTCCTGTATATAAAGTGACAACGTCGCCTGCACTGTACCGCCAACTGCTACCTGAATCTTCTCGTTTTTCATACAAAACTTACCCTTTCCTTTTAGGAACTGTTAAGAAGTGTAAAGATTAATTCTTTAACAGTTCCTTATTCTGCCCGTCCATATTCTACCTTCTCTTTTTTCATCTGGTACAGATTAACCATTCTCTGCACACGCTGCCTGACTACATTCTCCTGAAACGGTTTCTGTATATAGTCTGCAACATCATACTCACATGCCCTGTGAATATTTTTGTCATCTACATTGGAGCTTATGAGTATCACCGGCGTCGTGCGAAGTGCTGTCTCTTTCATGTATTTCAGTACTGCAAAACCGTCACATACCGGCATGACAATATCAAGCAGCACTGCTGCCACTTCATCACGTTTCTCCCCCAGGACTTCTATTGCCCTCCTGCCGTCCGGACACTCTACAATATCATACTCTTCCTCAAAGATACTTCTTAAAACATATCTGTTGACGGCTTTGTCATCAACGATTAACATTTTCGGTTTCTGAATCTGTGGTCCCTTTTTTCTCTTCATCTGCAAATCACATCCTCAAATGTCTGCTATAGTATTATCCTTTTTGATCTACTGCTTTCCTGAGCTTTGCCTTCAGTCTCTGCAGTGCGTTGTCCGTGGATTTGACATCTCTTGACAACACTCTCGCAATCTGTGAATAACTCATTCCTGTTATATACAAGTCAAACACCTGCTTCTCAAAACTGCTCAGCTCCTTCTCAATAATCGCCTCAATGTCCGCTACATTTTCCCTGTCGATCATGAGCTGCTCTGGATTTGTCTCCACTGCTGACGCAATCACATTGACAAGCTCCGTGCTGTTCCCGTCACTCTCACCCTCCGCCATGTCAGCATAGAGTGAGATATATGTATTGAGCGGGGTATGTTTTTCCCTGCGCGACGCCTGTACTGCATTATACATCTGACGCGATATGCACAGATCCGCAAACGTATAAAAACTGGCATCACGCCCCGGATCGTAATCCCGTACTGCCTTAAAGAGCCCGATCATGCCCTCCTGTATCAAGTCATCATTGTCCGCTCCGAGAATATACATGGATTTCGCCTTTTTCCGAACCAGATTCTTGTACTTATCCATAATATAGTCCGTGATCTGGCGCTCCCCGCTCCTCAGCCTGTCGATCAGCTCTTCGTCCGTAAGTCCTTCGTACACATCTGACATACCAAACCTCCATGCTTCCATGCCGTCTTCAGTCACAATAGCGTGGTTGGCTATTTAGAACGCTGTCTGACAATCTCATACGCAAGCACTCCTGCCGCAACAGAGGCATTCAGGGAATCGATATCACCCTTCATCGGAATCGATGCCACCAGATCACATTTCTCCCTGACAAGCCTGCCCACGCCGTCTCCCTCACCCCCGATAACAAGTCCGATCGGTCCCGTGAGGTCAAGCTGGTACATCGTCGTGCCATCCATGTCCGCACAGACAAACCACAGCCCTTCCTTTTTGAGCTCCTCCATCGTCTTCCCAAGATTCGTAACCCTTGCAACGGGTGTGTAGTTCAATGCACCTGCCGATGTCCTGGCAACCGCAGCAGTAAGCCCCACCGCCCTGTTTTTTGGAATGATGACGCCATGCGCCCCCGCAAGGTTTGCCGTCCTGATAATTGCTCCCAGGTTGTGCGGATCCTCTATATTATCCAGTAAAATGATAAAAGGCGGTTCCTTCTTTGCGCGGGCTGCTGCAAGGATATCCGCAACTTCCGCATATTCATATGCCGCTGCATACGCGATCACTCCCTGATGTTTTCCTGTTTCGCTGAGCTGGTCAAGCCGTTCTTTTGCCACAAACCGGATCATGGTTCCGTGCTTTTTTGCCTCCCGCTTGATCGTCTGTATCGGTCCGTCCTGTGCACCGTCCAAAATAAAAAGCTTGTCGATCGGTTTTCCCGCACGGAATGCTTCTATCACTGCATTTCTTCCCTCTATTATCATTTCACCTATGGACTCTATCAGCGGTTCTTTTTCAAATGCCTCGTCTCTCATGTAAATCGCAGCTCCTTTGCCCTTTTTATTTCTCCCTTTCCCTTAATCCACCAGCACCACCCGATTCCTCTCCGGGAAATGAATGTTCAATCCCATCTTCCACAGATCAAAATAACCCTGAAAAGGATTTTCCTGTTCCGTCTCGAACATTGGCCATTGAAGATAATAGGACAGATCATAGTCGCAATTGATATGGTACAGCGCCTCAGACATCAGCCCAATATCCTCACAACCCTTTCGGTAAGGCAGATCAAGACACCATTCCCCCATATCCACATCCGGTACATCTTCTCCGATATCTCCATGAGCCCACGCCTGATGAACTTTCTCCTCAAAGTCCCGCCCCTCCTTGCCAGAGAGAAACTCAATTTGGGCATCCTCGTCCAAGGGGGCATCTTCTTCGAACTCCTCCACAAAAATGCGGTTGATTGCCTTGATATAGATTCGAGCGGCATCGATGGCAGCCTGCTTGTCATTCTCCGAGAAATGAGCGAAGAAGTATCCAGCATACCCCGTCTGTCCATTGGGCAGCTGAATCTCCGCGGTGTCCTTGCTGGCTTCATCAATCTCCAACAAGCCCTGAAGCATATCCAGCCCTGGTTTTCCGTAAAGGGCAAAAATGGGCCGCAAGTGTTCCAACTCGCCACCTCGCAGGTCCTGGAACAGGAAAGGCGGCACCGCTTCCTGTTCCAGGTCATACTCATGTTCCTCAAAGATATCCAACAGTACCGGGTCTTGTTCAATAATCTCCGTCCATCTGTCGGGAAGGTATTTTCGACATTCTTCTATGGTCATAAATCAAACCTCCTGTCTGTAAAAATATGAAATACATCTGACACAAGCCGTGTTTCCTCACAGCTCGATGTGCGCCATCTCCAGCGCCTGCTTAACCAGTTGTGTTATCCTCACTATATCATCCCGCAGGAAAAGATATCCACAGAGCGCCTCAAACCCCGTCGCCTTGCGGTAATCTGCAAGACTCGCATTCTTTGCAGTCGAATGAAGCTTTGTATTCTTCCCGCGCCTGTAGATGTCCTGCTCTTCCTCTGTTAGATGCTCATACACTGCATCGATCATTTTCGCCTGTGTCTGTGCACATACTACCTTTGTCGTGTGCTTATGCAATGTATTGGCAGCCCTTTGTCCTTTTTCCACAATCAATGTCCTTATGATCATCTCAAACACTGCATCGCCAATATATGCAAGCGTAAGCGGTGAGTATGTCCTGATATCAACCGTCCTACCGCCAAATGTTCTGTGAATCTGCGTGAGCATAGTGGCTCCGTCTATGTCTTCTCTCTCTATGCTTTCTTCCATTTCACACCCTCGCGTGTATCCTCCAGAACGATTCCTTTCTCCAGCAGTTCGTTTCGAATTGCATCAGCCTGCGCAAAGTCCTTCGCCTTCTTTGCCGCCTTTCTCTCCTCGATCCTGGCAAGCACATAGCTCTCCAGCTCCGCGTCCACGCCATTGTCAGCTTCCCTTGCAGCATGCGCAGTCGTCAGATTTAATGATAAAACCTCATCAAAGCTCTCCGCAAGTGCATATTTCGTTGCATCCGGCATATCGTCCTTAAGCATATCATACAACACAGTAATTGCCATGGACGAGTTCAGGTCATCGCACAAAGCAGCCTCGAACTTTTCCCTGTAAGAATCAAATTTTGTCTTGTCAACTTCACCGTCCCTGTCAAGCGTCCCTATCTTCTTTACAAGCTTATCATAGGCAGCTCCCATATTGTCAAGCACTTCGTAGGAAAACTCAAGTGGTTTGCGGTAGTGGGACTGCAGACAAAACAGACGATATACAATCGGATCATACCCCTTCGACTCGAGCAGGGATACTGTCAGGAAATCTCCCTTTGATTTGCTCATCTTTCCTGACTTATCATTTAAGTGGTGCACATGAAACCAGTAATTACACCACTTATGCCCCAGATACGACTCACTCTGCGCAATCTCATTGGTGTGATGCGGGAAAATATTGTCCACACCGCCGCAGTGGATATCCATATACTCACCGAGGTGCTTCATACTGATGCAGGAGCACTCAATATGCCATCCCGGATATCCCACGCCCCACGGACTGTCCCATTTCAATTCCTGGTCGTCAAACTTGGACTTGGTAAACCACAGCACAAAGTCGCTCTTGTTCCGCTTATTTGCATCCTCGTCCACATCATCGCGCACACCGACTAACAGTTCTTTCTCACTCTGGCTGGAAAATACATAGTACTCATCAAGTTTTGAGGTATCGAAATAAATATTTCCGCCACTCTCATATGCGTAATCCTTTTTGATCAACGTGTCAATCATATGGATAAACTCAGAAATACAGTTCGTGGCAGGCTCTACCACGTCAGGCGTCTTGATATTTAATTTACCGCAGTCGCTGAAAAAAGCATCTGTGTAGAATCTGGCAATCTCCATCACAGTCTTATGCTCCCTCTTTGCGCCTTTGAGCATCTTATCCTCACCTGTGTCGGCATCACTTGAGAGATGCCCTACATCTGTGATATTCATAACACGCTTGACGTCATATCCCACATACCGGAGCGCCTTTTCCAGCAAATCCTCCATAATATAGCTCCGCAGATTTCCGATATGTGCATAGTGATACACTGTAGGTCCACAGGTATACATTGCCACTTTGCCATCCTCATTTGGAACAAAAGGCTCCACCTTCCTCGTCAGTGTATTGTAAAAGGACACTTTGTTCTCCATTTTTTTCATAACCCCCTCTTCAACTGCTTGATCTGCTGTTCCAGCTCTATGATACGGTTGGTCATCTCACTGTTTGCATACTGCAGATTCCTGATATCCTCATTGACAGGATCGGGAAGATCCACCTGGTTCAACTCCTCGCGCACAAGTTTCTGGTTATTGCGCCGCACCACTCTCCCGGGAACGCCAACCACTGTACAGTTTGGGGGAACCTCCTCAATCACCACACTCCCCGCCCCTATCTTGGAATTCTCACCAACCTTAAACGAGCCGATAATCTTTGCCCCCGCACTGATCATCACATTGTCACCGATCGTCGGGTGACGTTTACCATGTTCTTTGCCTGTACCGCCAAGCGTCACTCCCTGATAAAGTGTAACATTATTGCCGACCACTGCCGTCTCACCGATAATCACACCATTTCCATGGTCTATAAAGAAATTTTCACCAATCTCCGCACCGGGATGTATCTCGATACCTGTCTTTCTGACTGCGCGCTGGGAAATCCACCTGGCAAGGAAATAATGTCCGCTCTTATACAGCTTATGTGCAACCCGATAATGCAGCATCACCTTAAAGCTTGGGTACAAGAAGACCTCCATGTTGGAATGAATCGCCGGATCGCGCTCCCTTATGACCCTTATCTCATTTTTAATATTTTTAATGAATCCCATCTTGTGCCTCCATCGAGACGTTTCTAGTATTATTATTATTCAAGACTTACCGCTGTGTTGAGTGCGATTTCCATCATCTGGGTAAAAGAGTTCTGGCGCTCCTCGGCTGTTGTCGCCTCCCCTGTCACCAGACTATCTGAGACCGTAAACATCGCAAGTGCATTCTTCCCGCATCTTGCCGCATTCATGTACAGAGCCGCAGCCTCCATCTCCACACAGAGGACACCCATCTTCTGCCATCCTTCATTGGCAGCTTCATCGTCATTGTAAAACACGTCTGACGACAGGATATTTCCAACATGATAGCGTGCTCCTGCCTGCTCCGCCTGCGCGATCGCCTCCTTTAACAGCGCATAACTCGCAATCGGTGCAAATGTGCCGTTAAGCCCGTACTGGCTTGCATAGTTGGAATTCGTACACGCTCCCATGCCAAATACGATATCACGAATCTTTACCTTCTCCTGCATCGCCCCTGTTGAGCCGATTCGCATAATATTCTCCACATCAAAGAAATGAAAAAGCTCATACGAATAAATCCCAATCGTCGGCATACCCATACCGCTTGCCATCACGCTGACCTTCGTCCCTTTATAGGTTCCTGTGTATCCCTGTATGCCCCTGATATTGTTGACAAGAACCGCATTCTCCAGAAAATTTTCAGCGATAAACTTTGAGCGGAGCGGATCCCCGGGCATCAGCACAGTTTTCCCAAAAGCATCTTTCTCTGCATTGATATGTGGTGTTGTGACAAGTGACATACTGCATCCCTCCTATATTTTCTCTTATATTTTAATACATTTCATTTATAAATGCCGGACCTGCTAGGTATATACTATCAAATTTCGCATTTTGTTTCAACTTCATATACTCAAAAATAAATGCGGTAAACTCGCCAATCGTGGTCGTAACCTCCGGGCGCATGGAAGAATCTTTTTCCTGATCAGACACTGGTTCTTCCACGCGTTCCATGCGGCTTCCCCTTTCATCAATATACCATATGAAAAGTCCGTCGTTTTCTGCTATCATCGGATCCCTGAGCCGAATTGCAATCGTTATCCTGCCATCTCCCGCAACGTGTCTCAACATTTCGGGCATATTTACAATCCTGGCCATAACAGCGGGACTTTCCCCTTTCTCTGTCAAAAGATAACATTCCTTGTCAAAGTCCTGATCGAATACAACCTCCCTGATACTGTCAGCCGCAGCATTCGTACAGGCAAAAAAACCTTTTCGGATTCCATTCTCCATAACCTGAAACAGATTTCCACCACTGTCCAGCAGTATTTTCTGTACATGTTCATAATACGATGCACTTCTGATTGTAAAAAATCCATATTGTCTGCAAAGCCTCGCATTGGCAAAATGTGCAAGAGAAAGCATATCCTCCCGGGCAACTGCCTGCAATGTCATGTTGGGAATATCCAAAGAGACTGTTTCTCCTCCCGCTGCCCGCCCTAACATTTCTGCCGAGATTGTTTCCGTATTCAAAACATAGTGTGGTCTGTCATAAATGTATTGAAATCCGAAATTCTCAAAAAAATCTGCCTTTGATGCGAAATTGTCCGATTCTGGGAAGCTTTCAGGAATATCTTTCACAAGACAAACAGGAACGCGCATCTGATTTTGATATGCAAGCGCACCTGAGATCAGCTTTCTCACCACCCCATCCGTGTGATATCCCCCTTCCGTGGATACCGCACTGATCCGGTTTGTCTCCACACGCGCTATATCCGCCATAGATGAAAGACGTCCTGCACTTACATTCGGCGGATTTCTGCGCATTGCCGCGACACGGGGCACAAGCTCCAGCATAGACTGTATCCCGTCATTCTGCATCGAAAAAACAATGCGGTTATCAGACTCCTCATGCCGAACTACGATATCATATTCTGTCTTGATTCTATCTATAATAGTTCTCTCAGTTTCCCTCTCCCCGATTATTTGATCCATATTATTTCAATCCAACCATCTTCCCTTTTACATCAGTGCGCCAAAGCGCTGCACCCTGGACAGTTCTCACAGGAACGTGCGCCAGTCTCCATTGTCGCCATCTCCCTCGGACTTGTGAGCATGCAGATTGCCTGCGCGGAGATTCCTTTTCCATCCCCCGTAAATCCAAGTCCTTCCTCCGTCGTCGCCTTGACATTGACCTGATCTGCACTGATTCCCAGCGCCTTAGCAATATTCCCCCGCATCTGATCGATATAAGGACGCATTTTGGGTGCCTGTGCAATGATCGTCGCATCGATATTCTCAACAAAGAACATATTTTCTTCCAACAGTTTCCCAACCTTTTCCAGCAGTATCATGCTCGAAATCCCTTTGTATGCCGGATCTGTATCAGGAAAGTGCTTCCCAATATCACCAAGCACCGCCGCACCCAGCAGCGCATCCGCTATCGCGTGCAGCAGCACGTCCGCATCGGAATGCCCCAAAAGTCCCAATTCGTATGGTATTGTCACACCACCCATGACAAGAGGTCGTCCCTCCACGAGACGATGTACATCATATCCCATTCCTATTCTCATTCCAGTCTCCTATTGTAACTATCCAATACATTTCTACGCATTTAGAAACCATTGATCAATAATTTATGCATTTGATTTGCCTAAATCTCCATACACAGATTCGTACTGAACAATTATCTGTTTCCAATTATTTTGCAGGCACTACTAACCTATCATATCCAGCGAGAAGTTCCAGCACGATATCAAAGAGCTTGTCACAGTCGCCCTCCCTGACACCTTCCATATTAAGCGGCATCTGCGGATCATGAAGCGACATGCGCAGCAGCAGCCAGCCCTTCACTTCGTCCGTATCAAAAGTGATACGAATGCCCTCATAGGAATTCGGCGCAATGTGATATCCTCTCGCCTTTGCCCTCTCCTCAAAAGTATTCAAAGCCTCTCTGCCATATGACTTGAAATCCTCACCCTGTATCTTGAAACGGTACTCTCTCTCCTCAAAACCCTTCTCCAATTTCTCTATAAAGACCGCGAGCGCCTTGTTCTCCTTTGCCGCCTTTGCGAGCGCAATCAACAGCTTCACCGCCATATAGGCGCCATCATCCAGGAAATAATTCTCACTGAGCGCACCATGACCAGAAGTCTCGATTGCAAGCGGCGATACAACTCCCTCGTTGTTCAGGCGGATTGACTCATTGATTACATTCTTGTATCCTCGCATATATCTATGATGCTTCATGCCAATACCCTCGATAAAACGCGTCAGCCGGTCACTGGTAACGGAATCCGTCACAATGGTACCACCAGGATAATCCTCCGCAATGATCGCAGCCATCATCGCAATGATCGCATCCCTGTTCACCTCATCGCCATTTGGAAGCACTGCTGACATTCTGTCCACGTCCGTATCGAATATAATACCCAAATCAGCCTTGTTTTTCAGCACAGCCTGTCTGATCGCCTCCATCGCCTCTTTATTCTCCGGGTTTGGAATATGATTGGGAAAATGTCCGTCAGGCTCCAAAAACTGGCTTCCTGTCGTGTCCGCACCGAGCGGATTTAAAACCTTTTCCACAAAAAAACCGCCAGCACCGTTTCCTGTGTCCACCACAATATGCAGCCCCGTGAGCGGTTTGTCATAATTGTCAGCATTTTTGCCGGCATTAAGACTCTTTTTTATCTTCTCCTGTAAAAATCCGCAATATACTGAAATGGAATCAACTTTTTCCACATCCGACAGATCTGCATCCACTGCTGTGAGCCCTGACGCAGTTTCGAGAATCTTCGTGATGTCATCATGTTCCAGACCGCCGTCCCTGTCAAAGAACTTGTAACCGTTTCTGTTAAACGGGAGATGGCTTGCTGTAATCATGATTGCCCCGTCAAACGCAAACTCCTCAAACACGGTTGTCATGAACATCGAAGGTGTCGACACAAGACCACAGTCATAAACACGTGCCCCCGCTGCCACGATACCCTTTGCCGCAGCCGCAAACAGGCTGTCAGCCGTAATCCTTGAATCGTGACCGATTCCAACCCGAAGCTCACTTGTCTTCTTTCCCTTCTTGTCCGCAAGCCATCTGACAAAGCCGCCGCCAATCAGGTTCCCTGCATCCTCCGTGAGATTTATATTCTCCCCCGCAATTCCTTCACACGCAATCCCACGTATATCACTTCCGTTTTGAAGCTTCATAATATCAGCCATCTCGTACCCTCCATACAAATCATTGGTTTTTCGTATCTACAATCATAACATAGTTTCCAATAAAAAGGAATATCCAATCACACGCTTTCATGGATTAATCTCAGTTTTTGAGAGATACTACATCATTATGAACAAGAAAATCATTCGACCTTTTGACTATTATGCATTATTGTTTTTCACCACAGCCTTTGCCGGGTGGCTCTGGGAAGTGCTGCTCTGTTTTGTCACTGCCCACACTTTTGTGAACAGAGGCGTGTACAAGGGGCCGTATCTGCCCATATACGGTATCGGCTGTGTCATATTGCTTATGCTGCTCCACAGGCTGCGGAAACGTCCTGTTATCGTTTTCATACTCTCCTGTGTCTTATGTACTGCGTTAGAGTATTTTTCCGGAGTGTGGCTTGAATGGAAATGGGGCATCCGCTGGTGGGATTACAGCGGACATCTGTGCAATATAAACGGACACATCTGTCTGACCAGCTCTGTCGGATTTGGTCTTGGCGGCGTGCTGCTCATCTGTGTCCTACAACCCGTCTTCAACAAATATTATCACCGCATGACAATTGGGATGCGCGTGACGCTGTGCATCGTATTCACGCTGATTTTTATCGCTGATGCAGCCTATTCAGCCATGCTGCCAAACACAGGGGAGCATATCAGCACTTTTTGCCCTTGCATTTCTGTCGCAAATCACTTAATATGAAAATACAGAATAACAGCTAAAAAAGGCTACTGCCCATTTAACACTAGCCTCCTTGCTCCGCCTTGTCCTGACACAAATATCATATGTATGGTTTGAATTTAGTGAGTAGAAAGGAAAGAATTTATCATGGAAAACATGGAAATCGAGAAAAAATATACGTTAAAAACGCTGCCACAAAACCTTGAAAGCTACCCCTGCAAAATTATTGAACAAGCCTATCTGAACACGTCCCCTGTCGTTCGTGTCCGCCAATCAGATGACTCCTATTATCTGACTTACAAGGGGAGCGGTCTCATGGCGCGGGAGGAATACAACCTCCCCCTCGACAAAGAGTCCTACCATCACCTGCTTGCAAAAGCTGACGGAAATGTCATTTCCAAAAAAAGATATGTCATTCCCATCGAAAATCCGCAATTCGACGACAGCTATCACCCTCTGACTGCGCCAAATCTCTTTGTTGAACTTGATGTCTTTGCACCACCATTCGCACCTCTAATCATGGCAGAAGTGGAATTTCCAAATGTGGCGATGGCAGATGCCTTTATCCCTCCTGCATGGTTTGACGAAGATGTGACCAATGATCCCGAATACCATAACTCTGTTATGAGCCGAAAGAGGTTTGACTAATCTTTTTCATACGCTTCGCCTCGCCACCAAGCTGTTGTGTACGTGCAATATCATATGGTGCCAGTTTGAAAATGGGTTGATGGCTACAACCAAATTTTATATTGTGAGCAATCTTGATTCCCTGATATCACGGATGGTATGATGATAATCTATCAGTCCCGGTTTGAGCAGTCTTGCACACAAACCTGAAATTATGGGTTCACTCTTGCGCCATGCAAGGGTAAACAGTGCATTATAACGGTTTAGGTACTTAGTTGCGACCCCACGGTACTCATTATACTGTTTTTTAATATAACTATGGAAATTATTTACAGTGTTCAGGTTATAGAATCCATGATCGGTTCCTCGGCATTGATGTCATGGACGATTCAGTCCATAGCCATGCTGAGGGTTTTATAGCTGCTTAATCCGTCACACAAGATCAGGCTCCCGTTTCCGATGTGTCCGCCATAAACTTGTTCCAGTTCAGTTCTGCTGGGTTTTACGCGGTTCACGGCCTCTGCAGCCGCACCCCCTTCGCGTTGTACGCCAGTATTGATGCAGATGTACTCATTTGAAATGCCCTTTTTTGAGCCTTTGCACCATGTTTCCGTGCAGGCCTGTCCACATCCAGTGGGAGCTCCTTCCCAGTTGTTGTAGTCTTAATTGCTCCACTTTCTAATCCAGACAATGTTGTTCTTGATATCTTAGCTCTCTTTGCCAATTCTTCTTGTGAAAGTCCCGCCTCTTCCCTACATTCTCTTATTTTGTACTCCATCATATCACCTCACTCTCTATGCAATTCAACTTGTTGAACTCGTTTAAATATTTTTGCCTGTAAAACATTTGTTAAGCATGTTGAACTTTTTCTTGACTTTTTTCTTACTGTACAATATACTGAACTTATAAAGGCAGGTAAAATAAATGACTTTAGGAGATTTAGTAAGAGAATATCGAGAAAAGTACAATATAAGTATGGATGAATTTTCTAAAATGTGTGAATTAAGCAAAGGTTATATATCAATGTTGGAAAACAATATTAATCCAAGAAACAATAAACCTATTGCCCCTACTCTACCCACTATAAAAAAGTAGGCTTCGCCTATTCAACTCCCCTGCCCCTCAATCTTGAGGG
>CAMWLV010000096.1 GCA_947175175.1 uncultured Lachnospiraceae bacterium | reverse complement strand
CTCCTGTTTACTATACTTCGTGGTGCTTAACAGTAGATCCAGGTTATGCATGTAAGACCCTATCACACCAAACTCATACGCTGTAGTCATTTTTGTAAATTTCTTATTTCCAGACAGTAATAGTGCAATAAAGTTTTTGGACTATATTGCACTATATTTGTCAATCAGTGGTTCACTTCCATGAATCTGTCATCTTATACTGGTCAGACTGGTGTACAGATTTTATCCTTGATCTCCAGCACCTCTTCCCTGGTCAGACTCAATATTTCCGCGATAGCCTCAACAGAAAGCCCTTGTTTTAACGCTTTCTCTGTTGCTTTTTCTGTAACTTCTTTAGTTGCTTTTGCAGTCGCTTCCTTTACAGCGCGTATTTTTTCATCCTCAAATAACTGTCCCACTTTTGTCATAACAAGATACCTCCTTAGTTTCCATATTTTCCTCTTCGATCACTTTGTCTGCAAATACAGCAATCCCGGACAGGACAAATACCCTTTGTTCCTCATCCTCCATCTGGTTTGCAATGTATGCGGACTGACCGATTGATTTGTTCTTCTCATCTTTCCCTTTATATGTCAGGGGCAAAATGATAAATTCCATAAGCTCCTCTTCGCTGAGCGGGATCCGTTCTGTAACTTTCTGGTATAGCCGTTTTGAAATCTCTTCCGGATCCATCTCCGAAAGAAAAACAGACTGTGTTTCCAGCTTCAGACATCCTGCATTCAGCAGGTCAGAAGTTTCTGACCGTTCCACATCCGCTGTATATATTACGATCATACGGACAGCCACATCTTTTTTCCACTGCCTGCCATAATGTTCTGAAACATGATTGACTTATCTCACATATTTGTGTTTATTTCTTTTTTTATAATCACTCTCATAGTCAATGACTGCAATTGTATCATCTTCCAAAAGAAACACATTGTCAATCCTCAGCTCATTAGCGATAATCTGTGGGATATTTGTCGGCAGTGCCTGCCTGACCGGAGGCAGGTTCAGTCCGTATATATTCAATGACTTACCCTGAAAACGTTCGGCAAACAGCTTTGATGTAATGTCTTTGTTTTGATATGCTATTTCACACATTTTTTCACCTTTCTTGTCTTTTGTATTATACTTCTTTTGTATAAATTCCAATCTCTTTTTATTGTAACACAATCCACCAGTTAAAAAAATAAAATATTTTTTAGTGGAAACACTTTTATGTACAATGTCACCGTAAATATTGCCGGGGACTGTGTTTTAAGTTCCCCGGCAGCATGTAAATTTGTTGTTTCCTCTTAGATATGCCGTTATGGTTCATATACTGGAAAGAGGTATTTTGTATCCTCTGTGTATGTTTTTACAAGCCTGTAAACAGGTACATTTGGACAGCCTATTGCAATCCCGTCACGGATTGGCGTCTGGACGCAGGATACAAGACACTGCGAAAATACAGGGCTTTTCCTGCTTAGCTGTTCCATTTCCCTCTGAGCCTTTAGATGGCAGCGTTCTTCCCTTGTCAGCATATAATACTTTGCTTTTGTATATTCCCCATCTTCTTCCAAATCTTCTATTATTTCATCTGTCTCCTCCAGTTCATTGTCGTCATGATCAGGTTCAGCATTATCGGTATTTTTTGTATTATGCTTTAAATAGCTGCTAAAGCCTCTTTTGATCTTCTCTAATGCCCCGCATAATAAACCGGCAGTTTTTTCTTCCGTCCTGTGTTCCGTTTCAGGTTCGTATCTGTTATGTACGCATTCTGAAATGTTTCCATTGTCAGCTTAGTCCGTCTGCACAGGACTTACGTAAAAGACTGCTTTCTGCCCATGTTTGGTATCCCGAATCCAAATGGGAGTCCGAAGATGTTAAATCTCTTTGCGGATGCCTGGTCATTAAGTGGGGATAATGGAAATCCGTTGCTTTCTGTACCGTTTTGTCTTGCCTCTTCCCATCTCCTGTCAAAATCATCATTATCGCCGGTCAGTTCTGTACTGTCTCCTGCATCGTCTGCGGAACAACTGTCTCCGTCATATTCCTGGCTGTCTGTTTCATCATCGTATGCATCATCTTCTATACTGGAAACTTCTGTATATTCCATACCTCTGGCCAGCATAAATCCGTTCCCATTGACTGTCTGGCTGTAATCATCATATTGTCCGGGTATATCATACAATCCTGCGTCGGTTTCCATGCAGTCTGTATCATCAGATATGACATTGTCTTCTGCATATCCTGTATTGTCGGTACCTGCATCAAACCTTCCCCGCGGCTCACGTTTTAAATCCGGCATAAAATCCATCAGCGCCTGCTCAAGATCCGGCAGGACGCATACATTCCGGTTTATTCCATCATCAGCAGGTATGGCCGGTTTATTTTCATCCTGGCTTAAACCGTTGTTGTTTAATCTCGTCACCGGCATGGGAATCATGTCAGGCACTGTCTCGGCAGGCAGTTCCTTCTGTTCCGTTTTTACAGTTTCTTTTGACTGTAATATGGCCGTGGATCCTTCTGCATCTGTACAGAGAACGTCTTTATGGAGTTTCCTCACAGCACTTATGATCCCTCCGTACATGACATATGTGTCAGATTCCTTACGCATTCTTTTTTCAAGCCCAGCTGTTTCCTCAGCCAGACTGTTGAGCTGTGCCATGCTGTGCTTTGCGGCTTCCGCCCCTAAGAGTTTAAGATATTCCATGTTGCCGTTGTCGGGCGTTATCCCTGTCTTCTGCAGCACCATGTCAACGGCTGTCCGCATGAGGTCCTTTGCAAAAAGGCGTACTGACCTTCCCTCGGAAACAAGAGTGTTTAACTGTTCCATGCATACGGTCAGGTTTCCTGAAAGCATGCCCGAAATAAATTCAACGGTGAACGTATAGTGGTTGATGCCAAGCAGCATTTCCACGTCGTCCTCCGTGATGTCCTTGCTCTGCATTGACATCTGCTCCAGCAGGGACAGCACGTTCCTCATGCTCCCGTCAGCGTAGGATGCCAGCAGGTTCAGCGCAATATCCGATATTTTTATGTCATATTTCCTGGCGGTCTCCTTTGCATGCCTGCCCAGCATTCCCGCAGAGATGGATTCAAAGCGGTATATTGGTGCCCTTGACCGTATCGTTTCCGGAAGCGCCGTTTCGTCTGTCGTACATAAGATAAACATGACATGCTCTGGCGGTTCTTCAAGTGTCTTTAACAACGCGTCCCATGCCGGGGATGATATCCTGTGGCATTCGTCGATGATGATCACCCTGTATCTGGACATGGGTATATAATTAATCTCCTTCATCAGCTTACGCGCTGCATCCACGCCGTTGTTGCTTGCACCGTCTATCTCAATGACATCTGTCCCCGACCTGTCAAGTATGCTCCTGCAGCTTGCACATTCCATGCAGGGGTTTCCATTTTCATCCCTGTTTTCACAATTGGCTGCGCGGGCTATGATCCTCGCAACGGTTGTCTTGCCTGTCCCGTATTTGCCGCACAATATGATGCTGTTAAAGAAAACTCCCTTTTTCGCCTGCGACTGCAGGTTTTTTATGATAAATTCCTGTTCCTTTACTTCATCAAATGTCTGCGGCCTTTCATCAACATACAGCATAATATCCCTCCATTTCCATGAATGCCTCAGGATTTATCAGATCCATAAGGAACTCAAAATGATCATTTTTATTGAATCTTCCTTTTATGGTGCATGCCCCGGCAAGCGATGCACTTTTTCTGAGCAGGAACAAAAGCTCCTCCTCCGCATACAGTTTTGATATGCCCCCAAAGTCGTGGCGGTATCCTGGTTTTACGCCTGCATTATATATAAGGGCGCTCTTGAACAGCTCTGCAATCGCAAAAAAGAACGATTCCATCTGGAAGCTGTCAAAATTTTCGGCAATATTGGCGCTGTCCTTTTCTTTCAGGCAGTGGCCCGCTCCAAGGATATGCCGGAGCCCGTTTTTCCCCTTTGCAGTTAAAAGCACCTTTATGATATTTCCTGTTTCTTCCAGGTATCTGTCATCCTGCGAAAGTCTGACATACCTTCCGGGCGCTCCCTTGCAGCCCATCAGTGCGGTTTCATTTATCTTCCCGCCAAAAAAATCCCTGATGGATTCCGTACCGATTTCCGGAAAGCGCAGGAGCCCGCACCTGCTCATGATCGTATCTGCCGGTCTGTCATGGCATACCAGCAGTACAGTGGAATGCCCCGGACCGTCCTCAAGTGTTTTGAGCAGCCTGTCCTGTGCCGCCTCGCTCATTTTGTCCGCATCATCAATGACAACAACATGCGGTTTGTCTGATCTATATATGGTTTTGTCAAATGCATCTTTTAGCATGTCACCAGTAATCGTCCCGGATTCCGGTTCAAGCAGGGTATAATGAGGACAGTATTGGAGCTGCCCCGGTTCTACTCCCAGGTCAGATGCGGCAATCCTTTCGGATACCTGCCTTTTTCCCATTCCCTTTTCTCCCAGGAGCACCATGCTGATGCCTTTGCTGCGGCATCTTGCCTTAACCTGTAGATCAGTTGCCTTGTTCATCAATAGTTCCATTCTTAACCTCTTTCTGTCTTAATTTTTTTCTTTTATCCTGTAGATCCGGCTGTCCAGTGACGGGGAATAGATATCCTGGTTTATGCTATGTGGATACTTTTTATCGTACTCGGTGAGATCATTTTTATATGAGCCGATAAAGAGCGTGTTCTCCACTGCCGATCTTACAAGCTGTGCCTCTGCCGTTCCGGGCGGGACCCTTCCTGCTATGGCGTTGAATATATGTATGAGCTCTGCCCTGTTCCGTCCGTCAATTGTATGGAAAGCCTGCGTGTCAAGGAGCATCCTATGGGTGTAGAAATCCTCGCCTGCCATGCCTGTACAGATATCCTTTGTATAGAATATCCCCCGCTTTACCAGCATATCTGCTGTTGAAAGCCTGCTGAGCAGTGCTGCGGTGAGCGCAAGGGAGATGTCACACTTTACAAGACTTGCCACCCTGAGTTCATAGTATGTCCTTACCGCGGCTTCGGAAGTATACGTGAGCAGTCCGCCTATATATGAGAAAGCCCCTTTCTCATTTAACGGGAGATTGGCGATCTCTTCCATCCTTTCGGCTGGAAGAAGTTCCTCTGCCAGGCTTTTGTAAGGTTCCTCGATATACGACATAATCCTGCCGATCCAGTCAAATGCACACTTTTTTGAATCATCGCTGATCGTTTCAATATAATCAGAAACATCATAGTACAACGCTTCCTCCATCTTATCAATTGTAAGGTCCGGCTTTCCCCCGTATACGGTATATCGCCCCTGTACCAGGACGACGGTGCCTGTATACTTTTCATATTCAGGATTGATATTTTCTGTCCATATCCTGCCCTCGATCCGTCCTGTCACGTCACGCAGGACAATACTCTGCCATTTTGTGCCGCTGTCGTTTGAGTTGTATGTGATGCTTTCAAGGTAGAAGATCTCCGCAAATTTGTCATCATGATATTTTCCCTTGATGATGTCTCTTGCATACGTGGTTTTCCTGTACCTGCCTCCTTCTAATAGCTGCATTGCAATATCCTCCTTTTTTCATGGTGTTCATCAAATTTTGTTTCCTCCTTAATTAAATATTTTTTGCATTGTTGTCCTCCTTTTTACCGTTATGGCAGATAGCCGCGTATTCTGCGGCATTGTTTTTGCCACAAAAAAAGCACGCATAGAAATGATCTATACGTGCATTCACACTGGTTACATGGTCCATACGGACTGCTGTTTCCCAAAGGGAAATATACATAGAATAAAAAAGATACGATACTAAGGTAGCATAAACAGGATACTAAATCAAGCATTTAATTGACTTATCTGTAAAAAAGCGGTTTGTCTGTATTTTGCTTTAATTGTATCCTGCCGCTATCCTGCTCGTGTTTTTTGCGGTCATATATTATCAACGATGGTTTCCACATCGTCAAGACTGCAGCTGCAGTCCATTGCTATCTGTACGGATGTTAAGCCGGCTTTATGTTTTTTTAAGATCTCAGCTGCCAGAGCCAGCCCTTCATGCCTGCTGTCAGTATGCTTAAAACCTGCGTGTCTGCTGTTATCTGACTGATTATATATTTCTGCAATCAGCATATCCTCTCCTCCTTTTCGCGCCAGAAATAATCCTGTTATGTATTTATCGGCATTCGGCAATATTAATTTATATGTACTTTATTTTTTATCTTTTGTTCTCAACATTCCTGCCTTAAAAAGCAGCCTTTATGCTTTCTGTAAAAACTGCTTAAAGTGTTTTACTGCTTAAACGCTCCCAAACCTGCTTAAGATTCTGACATAAAATGATAACTCTGCCATACTAGCATAAAATTGGCGTTAATGCAAGGAAATTATAAAATGCGTATAAATCAGGGATTCTTATAAATTTCCCGGCTTCTGCAATTTTTTCAGCTAGTATGCTGTTTATATACCAATTGATTGATCCATTAAATTATATGCTTATGGAAAAATAGCTGAAATGATATCCGCATTCACCCCGAAAATTTTATACATATTTATTGACACTGCAGCAGCCTGACGTTACAATGGACAGCAAAGGAAAGTGTGCAGATAACTGTCAATGATAAGAAGTGCCTGGCGATACGGAGCCATCCCGCCAGATAATGTAAGGAGACCATACCATGAAATATTTCACCTGTGATGCATGCCATTACATATTCCAGTCTGATGATATTCCCTCATTCTGTCCTGCCTGTAATGCATCCTCAATCGTTGCACAGAATGATTCAAACAGGAAATTCAAGATCCCTGCTGTCCGGGGTTCCACTGAAACAGAAGTAGAACAGAGTAAGCTGGCTGATACGGAAAGAGCGGCAGAAAAATCATTTCTTGAACGTGTTAAAGGCCTTTCCGATTATACCCTTACCGATGACGAATACCATACGGCCCTGATGCTCCTTTTCTACTTTAGATCTACACCAAATAAATTTACTGCCGGATATCTGAATGACCTTCTCTATGGGAGGAACTCATTTATTGAAAGCAAAGCAGCTGAGACATCCGCAAGAAATTTATATATCCAGGCACAGAAACATTTTGCGTCGGAGCTTGGCCGGGAACGTCGGGAAACCGGAAGTAATGATGCAGTGGAAGTCGCATCCTATACAGAAAAAAATTCCGCCGCAAATATGCTCCTCCTGTTCCGCCAGAATGAGACTGATCAGATTCTCTGTAAGACCCAAAATCTCACAAACATCCGCAATGTGAAGTTTGACCAGGTTGTCAAAAAGCCTGGCAAAGATTATATCCACTTCCTGATGGACTGGTACAACTCAGTTAACCATTAATTCAGATTTTTATGGCAGGCAGTAGGAATCCTTCCGAAAATACTGTTCTATAACCACGTATCCATCCTTTTGGCCCCTTCGTACAGCCCTTTGGGTTTTTCGATTAGTAAAAAATAGTGCAATATAGTTTTGGACTATACTGCGCTACTTTCGTTATTTGCTAATCCTCCATCTGGTTTGCCATATATATTGTTTGTTTAGATTAGGTTGTTAACATTAGTTATTAAAGGAACATTACTTCTATAATCCCTAATAGATTAGCCATAAAGTGTGCTAATGTACTAATATATGCATTGTCCGTTTTTCGGAAAATAATACCATAAAACACTGCATTGATAAACACAAACAGGATATCATACAATACAACAATTATATTTCCACGGGTAAGATGACAACTTGCAAATAATGCTGATGAAATAATAAGCGTGGGAGCGAAAGGAAGTATTTTGGCAAGCTGTTTTTGAAAGAAAGCTCTCCATGCAATTTCTTCCCCTAAAGCAGCTATAATAAGCTCAATAATAAGTATGGGAATTCTGTCCAGGGCAAGGAAACCTGTTCTTCCTTTTAAATGATCTATAAACTCCGGAACGAAAAGATTTGCCAGTATACTGCAGATAATATTCATGAGCATTAGCATCATAATCAGAAGCAAAATTGTTTTATCTTTAAGCTGCTTAGGGACTTTTTTAATATCCAGTCCGTTTCCATTGCCTTCTGTTTTTTCTGATTTACATGTGATAAAAAATACTATGATTCCAATTAATAAAGTAACAGATGATAAATTTACTGAATTTTGCGGAACAATAAGACCTGATACCGAAAAAATTGCCATAAAAACTATTGCTATTAGAGGTGTTTTGCTTATTTTACTCATGCTTGTTTATCCTTTCAAATTTCGATTTTCTCTCTGTTCAGTTCTACATTTTTGCTGAAAACCTTTTGCCATAACATTTATTTCCTGTATCATTCCTATTCACCTGCTGATTTTTTGGAGTGTTTTTGTGAGAAGTACAGTATAGACAACAGTTAAGAGTATCCCTCCTGTATGGCTAATACTGCACCAGTGTATACCCGTTTCAAATGCGTTGATATCAGGTTTTCATCATATTCTAATGAGTTGTTGACAATGATACTGGCATAGCCGTGAACAAACAGGGCAAGCGTTATAAAAATCTCTTTTGTCTGTTCTATATTCATGTTCAGTTCTTCCTGCATTACGGAAATAACAGGTGCGATTCCCTCGGAATTTATCATTTCCATAAGACTGTTTTCTACGGCGAAACCCGATTGAAACAGAAAACGGAACAAATGGGGTTCTTCAACCGCAAATCGGATATAATTCAATCCAATTCCAAGCATTACACTTTCTTGTATTTCTGAAATGTTCATCAAATATTCTGTATGAAACCTGTCCGATTTCTCATAGGCTGCTTTTTTTAATTCCTCAATCGTGGCAAAATGATACATAACGGGCTGCGTGGAACAATTCAGCTTTTTTGATACTGTCCTTGCATTAATATTTTCCGCACCTGTTTTGCGGGCAACCTCAAATGCAGCGGCAATAACCATATCTCTTGTGATTTTAGCTTTTGGCGGCATTGCTTTTCCCTCCCGTTTGATAATTTTTGTTATATAACAATAATTATATTATAAGTTGCGGCAATGCTTTTGTCAACTCCCCCAACTAAACTTTCACCCAATTTTCACCTTCCCGAAAAACGGTATAGCGGCAATGAGAATTTTTTTGGCTAACTGATAAAACTGTATAAAATAAATACGGAAAGGTTCTTACAAAGTCCTTTTCGTACTCAAATTCAATCATCTATTACTGCTTATTTTCCCTAAAATATTTTTACAGACTTATCTCCGCTTTTTAGCCAATAAGTTCCGACTGATTTTTAATAGGCCGTTTATATTTCTCTCCAGTATTTCTGCATCAATTGTTCGGTACAATTTTCATCAAGGAAGTGTTTTTCACTAACTTTGGCGCTTGTCAGGTTTCTACTTATGCCAAGCTCCTGTAAGGCTTCAATCATTCCTTTTATGACTTCTTCTCTGCTTTCAATCCTGCCTTCTTCTCTGCCTTCATTCCGCTCATAGCTCCTTATTGCATTCATGTCAGCCTGATAATAAAAATCATCACTTAAAATCATTCGCTTTCTGCCTTTCTCCCTGCCCGCTCACCGCATTTATGTCAGCTTGTGCATATTTTTACTGCTAATATGGCTAATTATCTGTTATACTGAGAGCAAAATCCAATCCTGAGATATGGGAGATTTATCTCCTATTTTCAGACAATTCCCTTAACTCCGCAATGATATCCTGTTACGAATTTTAAGTATTTTTTCATCGTTACTGTCAGCTACAAGGCTTAAAGGTCCTTCAGTTAAAGGACCTTTAATACTTGATAACCATTAAACGGTCTGTTTGCCAAACATTTCAAAGTATTCCTGTGCTTTTTGTAAGGACAGGTTCAGTTTGTTTTGGAGTCTTTGGAGAATTTCGTCTTCGGAAAGACCAAAGTCAAGCCCTGTTTCAATGATGCCTTCCGCTTTACCTTCCGCTTTGCCTTCCGCTTTGCCTTCCGCTTTACCTTCTTCCCTGCCTTCATTCCGCTCATAACTTCTCACCGCATTCATGTCAGCCTGTGCATATTTTTCTGCTAATAACATGGCTCTTACCTCCTTATTTTCAGACAATTCCTTCACATCCGCAATGATGTCCCTCATGAAATTGATATGTTTTGCGGATTTTAATACCTTTTCATCGTTAATGTCAGCTACAAGGCTTAATAAAATCTGTAGTTCATCAAGCTGGTTGCCCTCACTGTCATATTCACCGTTTCTGCCATCTTTGAATTGTTTCAGGCACTCGTCAAGCTGCACAAATACCATGGTTATCATGGAATTAAATGACAATCCTGAATCGGCAGTCCTCTTTTTGAACCTGTGTATGTATCTTTCGCTTGTCTCACTAAATTTCTTAAATTCTTTCGGGCTGTTCCTCATCAGCACCACAAGCAGGACACCTGCCGTGTTTGAATAGGAAACTTCCGATTTCTTCTGACCTTCTTCCACACTGTATGAGAGCATCAGCATGTCAGACGCATACAGCTCTGCCCTTTTAAATATATATTCCTGCAGGGATATCTGGAATTCCGTATCTGAGTGCCTGCCGTCCTTTAATCTTGCTGGCTCGTCGAAAATGATCTTTTTGGAATCCGTTGACTGCATTAATCCCTCATTTGTATAGCTGCCTTCAACATCAATGGAATCATCCTGTACCACATTCCTTAAAAGATATGCACGACGCTCCCTGTGTGAATCCGCACTAAAAACCCGCTTTGCAATGGTATCTGACAGCAGGGACGGGAGCTTTCTGCCATCCAGCACCTCTGCGATCTCATTCCGGTCCTGCTCTCCAAGCATACCCAGAAGTTGATTCTCATATTCCTTTGCGCGTTCAGCACCCTCTTCTTTTTTCAGTTGTTCCAAAATGTCGAGAACAGCTTTCTCCTTTAGTTTGTCCATGTAATATAATATTCTCCTTGTCTTCTGGATCCCGGCTAAATGAAAGGAAAAATTTCTTTCCCTTTCATTATAACACGTAATACCATAATGTCAAAATAACTCTTATACCCACTTTTTGGTTTATTTCTGCTTTCTGTCGGTCAGATATACCTCCCATAGTCAAACCCTATGATATCATAACTCTCATGGAAATATCTGACCGCATACTGTCTCTGTGCAGGTGTCATGTCAGAAAATTCTTTGTACAGGCGTTCCCCTGCATAAGGGCATCCAAGACAGCCTGTGCCTGTCAGGTGTCTGCATTTCCCGCTGTCTGTTATCTGCTCCAGATGATAATGATCGCGTGTGTATGGATGTATCTTTTCAATATTAAAGTGATCATACATGCACAGGCATTCCAGATCCGTAAAATCATACAGTGGGCAGAACTCCCCAGATTTCTGCATGCATTGCTGGTAGCTCAGGCTTCGCAGGAGGCTGTTTGACCTCCGCACTCCGATTATGGATTTCTTTCCCTGTTCCATGCCGTATTTTTTAAGTGGTTCCTCCTTGGTCTTGACACAGCAGTACGGCGATACTTTGTGCAGTTTTCCAGCCATCAGGAGGCTACCCGACGTATTGTTCAGCCTGAAATATTTTGTATCTGTGCCATAAATGTAGTTCATAAGGTACTGCCGTCTGCTCCCGGACTGATATCTGTGTATCATGCTGTCAGCCCTCTTGTTGAAGCATGGTATGCCGTAGATATCTTTTACCTCCTGCAGGTTCATGGATGGATAAAGTACAGTGTCCGCACACTCCATGATCCGCTGCATGATCTGTGGGTAAAACATGGAGTTTACGACAGAAACGATACGGATCTTATAACCGTCGTCAAACATGCCGCTGAGCCTTATGAACCAGTACAGCAGGTAGCTCTCAAATCCTCCGGAAAAAGACAGGTAGAAATTCTCGGAACCGGTATCATAGATCTTGTACCTGAATCGGTCAGCCAATCTGTTTGCAGCGTTCCGGGCTATGAACCCAATGGCCTTCTTCTGTTCTTCATCTGCATATGGAAAATATTTCATCTCCTGCTCCTTTTTCCTCATGTGGATGCAATATGGCAGCTGCATTGACTAGCGACATCATGAATGCGGAATCCGCATCGCTCCCGCTTTTCAGGCTGTTTACACCTTTCTGCAGACAAGCATATGCTTTTGCATACTGTACGGGGCTGTACATAGTGTATGAGCCGTTTAATTGGTAATGGCTTATTCCCAGGTTTTCCATTATCTCCTTCCGCGTCATTTCAGGAAACAGGCTTGCCTTGTAGCATATCCTGATCTGGCTGAGCACAAGGCTTAAAAGCCCGATCCTGTTCTCGTCATTTTCCTTCACAAGTCTGGAAGCAAGCTGCATCATATCAGCTTTTCTGCCAGAAAGCATCAGTTTTGACAGTTCATAGGATTTCTGGGTGAATGTCTCCGGTATGAAATATTCGATTGTCTCCCTGTCAAGCTGTCCTGCGCTGCCGATCATGTCCACATACTTCATGACCCGGTAGAGGTCATACTCTTCCTCATACTGGTATCCCTGCAGCCTCCGTGTGAAGATGTCCCTGTATCTGTCTACTTCCCCAGGTGAATACGCATATTTCTGTACAAGGCGTTTTTTCACACTCCTGTAGACATCACTTGCAGATGCTTTCGGAAATTCCATGACACAGCCTTCTTTTGACAGGGCTTTGTAAATCTCACTGCGCCTGTCCGGGTGCTGTATACAGAGATACAGGTCGGTGTGCTCTGAAGGTTTGTGGATGTACTCCATCAGTGACTTCTGTTGCGTGCCCGGTCTGAGACCCTGCATTTCTGCCACGACAATCTTCTTCTCCTCAAGGAATGGCGCAGATATGCACTGCATATACAGGCTGTCGTTCCATTCATCCGCGTACACTGCATTAACTTCCGGGGTTTCCAGCTTTGCAGCCTCCTTTTTGATGTACATGTCATAAAGGTATCTGTCCCCATAAACAAGTAATATCATTTTTCCTCCTTTTTCGGCATAAAAAAAGCAGCCCCCGCACAAAGCGCAGAAACTGCATAAATGCCAATGATATTAGATTTTTAACCGCCATAATCTATAGCATACATAAAATTAAAATGTTTACCACGAAATAATACCATAAAAAAGCATCAGTTTCAATATTTAATTTTCTAATATGTTCATAACCTAAGCTGCTACATGGCTGGTTTCTTCCTTTATACCGCGATAAATGCGCCTCCTGATCTTCCATTCTGTAACAAATGATGCAATACATCTCCTGAAATAATATGCCATGACAGCTGCGCTTCCTAATACAGTGACGGATGCAAGGATAAACTGCGGCCAGCCTGCAGTCATAAATACCGGCAGCCTCACTGCTTTTGTCCTGAGTATCATGGACACAAACTGATAGACTACATTCACAAAGATCATTGAAAGTACGGATATATATGTTCTTTTAAATTCATTTTTTGTGGTGAATCCGTTTCCTAATCTGTCCAGTTCAGATGCATCCATATCAACACACGCTGCTGTAAAGGTGCACACCATATATGGGTTAAATATATAGGTGCTTGATGTCTGTACACCCAACATATGAAGGTTATCCTCGGTTTTTTTAAGGATTATGTCCCTGTACTCGTCAATCAGTCCAAAATCACAATCGAATCCTGCAAACCTTCTTAGTTCCATAAGGTTTATCATTGAATAAAGATTACAGACAGCCGTCATTTCTTCATTCCTTTTGGCAATCTTTATCTCATCAAGTGACTTTTCACAGAAGAAAAGAACTATATCTGCTATGAACTGGGTTTCGTCGAAGTTTTTTCTGGGATTCCTTTCCTTTAAAATTTTATTGCCCTCACTGCCTTTTTTCGTATCTGCCATATTCTATACCTCATTTCTAATATATTTATCAAAGGAAAACATATATAAAAAAGCGGATTTTTGTCAATGCAGGATATAAAAATGTTAAAAATGTTTTTTGTATAAAACTGTCTGCCAGACAGCAATGAACAAATTGAGTAGGGGAATGCCCTTCTCTACTACATGCGCCGCCGATTCGCCACTCCAGTGGTATATTTCCCTTGCTTCTGCAATTGCGTCGGCGTGTGCACAAAAAAGGAACTGTCAGCCAGTCCCTTTTTCATGTTTTCTTATGCAGATATGTCAGTCGTGCAGTTCTTTGATAATTTTACTTCGTTTTTATTCCTGCCAGAACAATCATCCTTAACCTATCTGATTGTTGCTTTTACGTGGCACAAATTCTTTTATGCCAACGAAATCAGCGCTTGAGATATTCTCAAGATACTTCCTGCGTTCCTTATAAGCTTTAGGAAGGGTTAATCCTGTCACATGCTCAAATGTTTTGATGCTTGCTCTGTTTCCATTATGCAGTCTCGAAATGATGTCTGCCCTGCAGAGCGGGTTATCATAATTGTGTATCAAAGCAAGCAGTCTGTAATTTAGTCCTGCTATGTTGGCATTTCCACAGACGCTTTCAAAGATTCTTCTCATCAGCTCCTTTTCTGTCTCTGGAAGATTTTCAAGGGTCTGGATGATAACATCCTCCATCTGCAGCCTTTCTGCTTCTTCCTTCCGGGCCTTATCCTGCGCTATCTGCTCCTCCTCCTGTCTGATCCTCATTTGTTCTGCTTTCAGATCGTTTTCTTTTTTAATATAATCGTCAACAGAATCCTGCGTTGTCAGTCCATTTTTCATGCAGTAGATACAAAAATCAAAATACGTTTTCTTCATTTCCCAGTACTGGCTTCCATCCAAGGTAAGGAATCTGTATTCTGTCCTGGGCCGGCTTAACTGCCCGTCCTTTTTGTACCACTGTACATTTTCTTTTTTCTCCGGCTTTCTGCCTTCTATCAGGCCGCCCACAAGGAAAGTAACCATATTATAGATATTTCCATCGTACCGGATGAGTTTATCCAGTGTATTCTCTGTCCTTGTCTTCTGCGGTTCCCTGATATTATCTGTAAATCCTAAATATGTGTTTTCAATTTTTTTATACATGTTTTCTCCCTTCGGAAAAGCACCTGCCATTATGCATTCTGTATTTTTCAGCCATTTAAAACTTTTTGTGTCTTTTTATCCAGGTAAATGACCAGATACAAAAGCATGGTTATATGCATGAATGTTTTTCTATGTATCCTCACTTTTAGTTCATATTGCAGTTTATATTCTCCTTTATCCATTTCAGGACAAAATCGAGTCCGAGCTCATACATACAGTAGTCATAAAGCTGCTGGTTATATTCCCTGAGCCTCCTGTATTTTCCAAATCCATCCAGATGGCAGCCGACAGGACAGAACATACATCCTGTCCGCTGTTCCTTTGTGCATCTCAGTTTTCCGTCCGTGTTCTTTATGATACTGCCATATGGTGGCGCAATCCCGATGTCATGTTCCACTATATACCACAATATATCCTGCTCGGTCCAGAATGCAAGCGGCTTACTCATGACACGGCTGCTGTCAAAACTGTTACAGCCCGTCCGTAAATAGGCCATTCTCCTTCTTTCCGATTCTTCTGCAAGCAGCGCGACGATAGGCTTTTTTCCGCTCTCTTTTTCATACTGTAAAAGCTGCTTTTCTTTCATCTGGAAACAGCACTGGTTTGAGATCAGGAAAGGCGCATCAATTAAAACATTCCATTTGATATACCGTCTGCGGTATTTGCTTGATATCCCGTTTTTATTGACACCGTTTAATTTCCTGACTGCCCATGAGGCTCCCCGACGAGCCGCTTCCACTGCACCTGCGACCTCCTTTCCCGGAAAGCACCATCCACACTCATCAATGATCTGTTTCAGGCTTTTTTCCGGTTTCAGGATGCGGACATTGTCAAACTGCTTTACAAAGCTTCTTACCTAGGGAAATTCCATCCATGTATCGACATATACCGCTTCAATGCCAGGGTATATACTGCGTACTATATCCATTAGTACGCATGAATCCTTGCCCCCGCTCACGCTTAGGTATACGCCGTCCGTACCGTATCTGTCCACAAAACTGCGTATACGGTCCCTGGTCATGCCTTCCTTGACATACAACGGCAGCGCCTGCCTGTATCTTAAGAGTTCCGGGCTTATGGCATAGTTTCCTTCCATCTGTTTTCCTCCGTTTTGATGTATACAACAGTTGTTTATACGATTTCCTCATCGTCGCTGTCTTCTATTGCGGCATCAATGGTATTTACAATCTCCCATGCGTCCCCACGGACATGCCCGCTGATCTTGTCAGGTAATTGTATATTGTACTTATATCGTTCATTTTTATCTCCTTTACTAAAAAATTTTATATGGCGGTTATAGCATCCGCAGCTCATTTGTATACTGTTCATAAATGTACAGATTATCCGAGAGCACTTCCTCTGGATCTACCTCTATTTCGTTTATTTCCCTAATCATTTCCTTTATCTGTACACTGTCCGCAGGATCAGCATGCGGAAGGATCAACGTTTCATGCACGGATGACGGGATAATAAACAGGTCGCTCTGGCTTGCTTCTGCAAAATCCCTAAGCAGTCTGGGATACAGTATGCACGCTGCTCCCTGGACTCCTGTCTCATTGCGTAATACATATATGGGAAATCTGTCACACACGTCTCCAAAGTACATTACACCTGCCACCTCTCTTAACACTTCATTCATACTTTTTAACACAAAAGCGGAACAAATTACGTATATAGTTAAGTCCGCTAAATCCCTA
>CAMWLV010000095.1 GCA_947175175.1 uncultured Lachnospiraceae bacterium | reverse complement strand
GAAAGCGGCCGCACATTTTGGGCTGTTTGTCAACCCCTTTTTTGAGATTTTATGAGATTTTTAATATTTTGGTTAGACCCCATCCATCAAATTAGGCTGTCCGCTTAACTTAATGACATTGAACCGTGAACAATATATTTTGTCCCTTTCGATATTTACTTTTCCCCATGAGACAGGGCAATCTGCTCAGGGGTGATGGGCAGTTCCCTGTGCCAGACTCCCGTGGCTCTGTAAATGGCATGCGCGATTGCAGGCGCAGGAGTATTAATGACGATCTCGCCAATGGATTTTGCCCCAAATGGTCCGGTGGGTTCATAACTGTGTTCAAATTCTACCTTCAGTCTGCCCATATCCAGGCGGGTAGGCACCTTGTACTGTAGGAATGAAGATTCAATTGGACAGCCTTTGCGGTCAAATTGCACATTCTCGAAAAGTGTATGACCGATACCCTGGACAATACCTCCTTCCGTCTGGACGCGCGCCAGGGCGGGATTGATGGGAATACCGCAGTCCACAACGGCCATATAATCTAAGATCGTAACCTTGCCGGTGAATTTGTCAAGCTCGATTTCAACCATGCCCACCATGTAGGGCGGCGGGGATACAGGGGAAGAATGGGTGGCGGTAGCCTCTGCGGACTGCATGCTGAAAGCCTGCGATTTGTACGCAATATCGGTCAAACTGACAGTCTGGCCTGTATCGATACGGCGGACTCTTGTGCCTTCAAAGACAACCTCCTCCACCTGGCATTTCAGCATCTTGGCGGCAATGGAACAAATCTTTTTCTTCAAATCTGCACAAGCTTTTTCAACAGCTTTTCCAGTAATATAAGTGGTGGAGGACGCGTAAGAACCGGAATCATAGGGGGAGGCGTCAGTGTCTGCTCCGAAAACAGCCACGTCATCCACACTGCATTCCATGCACTCGGCAACCATCTGAGCCAGGATCGTATCGCAGCCGGTTCCCATATCCGCAGCGCCGATCAGCAGGTTGTAGTTACCATCCTCGCCAAGCTTTACTGTGGCGGAACCCACGTCTACATTGGAGATGCCAGAGCCCTGCATTGCCATGGCAACGCCTGCGGTTCGGACTTTTCCATTGCCCATATCACGAACGGGATACTTTTCTTCCCAATGAAATATTTTCCTGCAATGCTCCATACAGCGGTCAAGAGCGCATGCTCTGGCTGTTTCGTTATAGTATGCGGGCATGTGCATCCCCTCTCTGACCATATTCTGCTCCCTCAGCACAGTGGGATCCATTCCCAGCTTCTCCGCCAGTTCATTGACAACGGATTCCAAGGCGAAAATTCCCTGGGTGGCGCCGTAACCCCGGTATGCACCTGCAGCCATGGTGTTGGTATAAACCACATCATAGCTGAACCGATGGGCTTCCAAGCCGCCTGTGTACAGGGGGATGGACTTGTGCCCAGACAATCCCACTGTGGTGGGACCGTGCTCCCCGTAGGCACCAGAATTAGACAGGGTATATAAATCCAGCGCACGAATCCTGCCGTCTTTATCTGCGCCCAGCCGCACGCGGATTTCCATTTCATGTCGAGGCGACCCTGCAATCTGGGATTCCTCACGGGTATAGATGAGTTTGGCGGCCCTTCCCGTTTTCAACGTGACGAAAGCCGGATAAACCTCGCATACCGCGGTCTGTTTTGCACCGAATCCGCCGCCGATCCTGGGCTTTTCCACCCGGATCCTGCTCTTTGGAATGCCTAGCGCCCTGGACAGAATGCGGCGGCAATGGAAAACAATCTGGGTGGAGGACACCACATGAAGCCGCCCATAGCGGTCAAGACAGGTGTAGGTGCGGAAGGTCTCCATCATAGCCTGGTTAAAGGCTTTTGTGTGAAAGGTACGATCGATGAGAATATCACAGCTGCTCATTACTGCGTCCACATCACCGTGGGAATTTATGTCGCTGGCAACCAGATTCCTCTTGTTGGTTCCGCCTACTTCGCAGGGAGGGAACCAATCTTCCTCCGGGTGAACCAAAATGGGATTGTCCTTGGCAGTCCGGAAATCCAGAACCGGTTCCAGGACTTCATATTTTACATTGATCAGGTTCATTGCCTTGTATGCTGTTTTCTCTGTATCTGCGGCGATGATGGCAACCACGTCTCCCACAAACCGCACATGGCGGTCGATGATCAGGCGGTCATAAGGAGAAGGTTCCGGATAGGTCTGTCCTGCAATGGTGAATCGTGTAGATGCTACATCCTCCCATGTGTAAATATCTACTATTCCGGGCACTTTTTTTGCAATTGCTGTATTGATTTCCTGAACGATGGCATTGGCATACGGACTGCGCAGCAGCTTTACCACCAGCGCGTCACTTGGGGTGATGTCATCCATATAGACAGGCTTTCCCAAAAGCAGCTGCATAGAGTCCTTCTTGCGGACTGATTTATTGATCGATTTGTATTCTTTATGTTCCATGTTACGATTGATTCCTTTCACAGCATTCTAAGATTCATTCTGCCGTTTACAACTGTCCAGATAATTGCGGATTCCCCGGAGCTGGCCTTCGTAACCAGTACAGCGGCACAGGTTTCCTGCCAGGTAAGCGCGGATTTCATCATCAGTGGGGTCTGGATTTTCCCGCAGCAGGGCGATGGTATTCATCACAAAACCCGGATTGCAGAAACCGCATTGGTCGGCGCCCTGGTCTGCAATGAAGCCTACAAACGCCTTTGCTTCCTCCTGCAGTCCTTCCAGAGTCTGCACTTCGTGGCCGTCCGCCCTGGCTGCCAGCACGGAGCACGAAAGAACAGGCTTTCCGTCCATCAGCACGGTGCACAGTCCGCAGCTTGCAGTCTCACAGCCGCGTTTTACACTGTAACAGCCTCTCTTCCTTAAGAAATCGATAAGAAGCAGATCCGCTTCAATATAGTCAACTACATTTTTGCCGTTCAGTTTTATCTTGATCTCTATCATACTAATCTCCCATTTTTGTAGACAGCCCAAAAATTTATTGATTGAAAATTTTAATTTTTCAATTTTCCTCCCAGTTCCCACAGGTTGCGCTGCGTAAGTACTTTGATCAGGTGCGTGCGATAGGCTGCGCTGCCCCGGGAATTACTGCCGGTGGGGGCAGCTTCCGCGACATAGTCGGAAAATAGTTTTATGCTGTCTTCTGTCAGACCGCTGGAGAGCAGCTTCCGTTCGTCTCGGATCACAATGGCTCTGGAGGGACGAGCGCCGACCACAGCCTGATACTCTTCGCCCATTTGGGACAGAGCGCAGGTGATTACGGGAAAATCCGTGTGCTGGTTCCGCATAGTTTTGTATACAAATGTCCCGGGAGCCTTTTTCACAATGAGACGCACCAGGATATCGTTATCATATTTCATGGAAGCAAATTGTTCCAGAGACATAGTTCCGCCCTGGTATAGTTCCACATAGGAGTCCATGGCGAGAAAGACCGTAAGTACATCTGAGAAACCAAACCGTCCCCACAGGCTGCCTCCTACGGTTGCCAGATTGCGGAATTGAACGCCGATGATATCCTTTACGGCGGCGGCAGCGGCACACTGCGTATAGGTATTCAGCCCCTCGTGAAGCTCAATCTGGCGTAAAGTTGTCATAGCGCCGATGGAAAACTGTTCTTCTGTCTCCTGGATCTCATCCAGTCCAAGATTGCACAGGTCGATTGCAGTGTTTACATTTCCCCTGCCCATTTTCAACCACAGCATGCCGGCAATGATGCGGTTTAATCTGTTCTGGTTCAATTGGTATGCTTCTTCCAGGCTTTTGACCCGGACATATTTTTGTATATTTATCACGGAAATACTCCTTTTTTATAATAGTAGTTCAGCCTTTGTCTAAACTGTTACTATTTATCCATTTTATTATAGCAGTATATCTTGATTTTGAAAAGGTGACTTGCTATAATCCCGTCTTTGACAGTTGGTTGAAAAGAAAACCGCTACAGCCTTTGATTTATGGGCGTTGTAGCAGTTTGTGTCTTGGTTTTACTATATAGTAATTTTTTCGAAAATGCTGATATAATGCAGGATTGTGCTGTGAAAATTCCTAAATTGAGATATTATTGAAATAATACACCTCAAATAGGAAAATATCAAGGGATTACCAACATTACTATAAAACAAAACAAAATATTTGACAAAGAAAACGTAGATTATATAAAGGTTTAGACACCCTTATTAAAAATTGGACTGTCAAAGACCCGGGAAATACTCCTTTTTTATAATAGTAGTTCAGCCTTTGTCTAAACTGTTACTATTTATCCATTTTATTATAGCAGTATATCTTGATTTTGAAAAGGTGACTTGCTATAATTAAAACGTTGTATTTTCAAAACTATAACGAAAAGGAACGAAGGAGGAATTATGAAAAAAATACTTTCCCTGCTGTTGGCGCTGTCTTTGGCTTTGTCCGTAACAGCCTGCGGCGAAAAACAACCCCTTGATTCAAGTACTGAGAGTTCCGCTCCTGAGACGCAGGGCTCTGAGGATTCCATGGAATCTTCTTTAGAGGAAAGTTCTAAGGAGGTAGATTCTGAGAACTCTGACTCCGAGGACATTCATTCTGAAGAAACCGCTTCTGACGCGGCGGAAGATAAAGTACACTATCCTATCACCTTGACTGACCAGGCAGGACGTGAAGTGACCATCGAGGAAGAGCCCCAGAAGCTGGTTAGCGGCTATTATATTTCAACCAGCCTACTGATTGCCCTAAACCTGGATGAAAAGATGGTGGGCATTGAAGCGAAAGCCGGAAGTCGTTCCATTTACAAGCTCAGCGCCCCTGACCTGATCAACCTGCCAAGCGTTGGTTCCGCAAAGGAATTTGATCTGGAGGGCTGTGCTGCTTTAGAGCCGGATCTGGTGATTCTTCCCATCAAACTGAGCAGCGCTGCCGAGACGCTGGAAGGTCTGGGCATCTCCGTCCTGCTAGTAAATCCGGAGGATCAGGATCTGCTTACAGAAATGATACAGTTGGTTGCCGCTGCTACCAATACGGAAGATCAGGCGCAGAAGCTGCTGGATTTTACATCTGCCCAAGAAGAGCGTTTGAGTGTGGCTCTATCGGACGCAGAGGCTCCCAGTGTATATCTGGCGGGAAATTCCAGCATGCTGTCCACTGCCGGCAGCGCTATGTACCAGTCTGATATGATCCGCCTGGCAGGAGGCAGCAATGTGGCTGCTGAAATTGAAGATACCTACTGGGTAGAGGTGAGCTATGAGCAGCTGCTTGCCTGGGATCCTGAATATATTATACTGGCTTCTGATGCAAATTATAGTGTAGATGATGTTCTGGCTGATGAGAATCTGGCTGCCTGCACTGCTGTAGCAAACGGCAATGTCTATCAAATACCTGACAAAGCAGAAGCCTGGGACAGCCCTGTTCCCGGCGGCATTTTAGGAGCTGTCTGGCTTTCTGGCGTCCTGCACTCTGATCTGTGTACAGAAGCTGAGTGCAATGCGCTGATTGACGAGTATTATGAGACCTTCTACGACTTTGTTTACAGTGAAAACTAAAACACTCTGTGTCATGGGGATAATCCTCCTGGCCGCACTAGCTGCTGTCAGCTTATTTGTGGGGAAATATCCCTTGTCCATCAAGGAGCTTCTTTCTGGAAATGAGCTGCAGCGGCGGGTTTTCTGGACGCTTAGGGCAAGCAGGACTTATGTGGGCGCCATAGGCGGATTTGCCCTAGGAACGGCAGGCTTCGTCTATCAGACAGTATTCCGCAATCCGCTGGCTGCTCCCGATGTGATCGGCGTGTCCTCAGGCGCCAGCGCAGGTGCGGCAGCAGGAATCCTGTTCCTCTCCGAAGCCGGAGCCGTGACAGTATCTTCTTTTGCGGGAGCACTACTCGCGGTTGTGGTGGTGCTGGGGCTTTCCGCCCTGGACAGAAGTGGAAAAAGCAACACCATCGTGCTGGCCGGGATTGCTGTCCATGCTCTGGCACAGACAATACTGATGTGCCTGAAACTGACTGCAGACCCAGAGAGACAGCTGGCTTCCATCGAATATTGGATTATGGGCAGTTTAAACGGAATCAACAGTTATTCAATTGGTGGGAATATCCTGCTATGTCTTCTTTGTCTGGGAATTCTTTTTCCGCTCCACCGCCAGATCATTCTCTTATCCGGCGAGGAGGGAGAATCCAGAATGCTTGGGGTCAATGTTGGAAGCTTAAGGCTTTTCGTGCTGCTTACGGCAACACTGGCAGTATCTTCCGTGGTGAGCCTCACAGGACTGATCAGCTTTATCGGTCTGCTGGCTCCTCATGGCGCACGGCTGCTGACAAAGGACAACCGTCAGGGCACTATGTTACTTAGCGGCCTGTTGGGCGGCTCACTGCTTATAGGCGCGGACATCCTTGCCCGCAGCGTGGCGGCTTCTGAGCTGCCTGTGAGTATTTTCACCAGTCTGCTGGGTGCGCCATTTTTGATCCTGCTCATCTATAGGTCGGCGAAGAAATTGTAAGGAAAGATTTCACAAGAATAATAGGAGAACGATATGAGTTTTTTTACTGCCACCAACATAAGTGCCGGATACGACGGCAAACCGATTGTGGAAAGGCTATCCTTCTTTGTTGATGACGGATGTCTCTTTGGCATTTTGGGTGCCAACGGCAGCGGAAAAACCACTTTGTTAAAAGCTGTCTGCGGGATTTTACCCCATGCCGGAAGCTGTGTCTTAGAAGGGGAGATGTTGGAAAAAATGTCTCCTAGAAAGCTGTCCAGGTGCTGCAGCTATATTCCCCAGAGAAGCGGAATCTCCATTGATATTTCTGTCCTTGATGTGGTTCTCATGGGTTTCAATCCCTGGCTGGGTCTGTTGGAACATCCTTCTGCCGCTATGAAGGAGGAAGGACACAGGGCGCTCGGGCTGGTAGGATTGGAAGGGAAAGAAGAAAACAATTATCTCACACTCAGCGAGGGACAGAAGCAGCTTTGCATCCTAGCCAGAACCCTCTGCGGCAAAGCAAAACTTCTCTTGCTGGATGAACCTGAAAGCGCGCTGGATTTTCGGTTTCGGTTTCGGATGCTGGAGATTCTGCAAATCTGGCTGTCAGACAGTGGGAAAGCCGCCCTCGTGACTCTTCATGACCCTTACTTGGCGCTGAATTATTGTGACCGGCTGCTTTTGCTTTCAGAAGGAAAAATTCTTGGAACCATCTGCCCCAAAACAGATTCTCTTGATCAAATGGAGAAATTGCTTGATCAGATATATGGAAAAATCAGCTTGTCCAGGCTTACGGACCGCAGCGGCCGGGAACATATTGTGATGTTGAAAGAATAGGGGAATTTTGAATGAAATCCATAACACGTATCACTCTTGTGGATGACGCCGGGCAAAAGTTTTTTGGGGAAGGACCTGCCCGCCTGATGCATGGCGTGGAAGAATTGGGATCTTTGCGTGCCGCGGCTGCTTCTATGAACATGGCCTATACAAAAGCGCTGAAGATTCTGAAAAATGCCGAGAATACTCTTGGATTTCCACTGATGATCCGCGTTGTCGGCGGCAGGGATGGGGGCGGCAGCCGCTTGACGGAGGAAGGAAAGGAGTGGCTTCACAGATATGAATCCTACCGTGATGCCTGTATTCAGGCTAACCTCAGACTGTATCTGGAATTCTTTCCAGAGCAGCAATAAACGTCATTTGGTTCTGACAGGAGCGGCAAAAAGCGGGAAAAGCACTCTCCTATCCCAACTTTTTCCAGATCCGCTTCCTGGCATCACCACTTGGGCGGACCCTGGAAAAGCGGTATATCTCAGGGAAAATTCCACAGGAAAGAGCGCGCAGATCGGCATTTACGACGACAGTCTTCCGGGAGTCCGAAACAAAATGCGTCTTTGCCCGGAAGGATTCCGTACTCTTGGAATCATGTCCCTGCAGCGGTTTACCGAGACAGAAAGTGAGTGGATTTCCATTGATGAAATCGGCTATCTTGAAATGGAATGCTGGGATTATTGCAATGAAATCAGAAAATTAATGAATCGGAAACGTCTTGTTGCAGCTGTCAGAAAACAGGACTTGTCATTTTTGGAAGAACTATGTCATCTTGATGATGTTTTTCTTGTGGATCTGGATTCTCCCTTCGGCAGCATAGGCTGTGTCATCATGGCTTCCGGTCTGGGCACGCGTTTCGGAGGAAATAAGCTGATGACCCCTTTTAAAGGAAAACCTTTGATTCAGTGGGTGTTGGACGCCACGGAAGAAATCTTTTCAAGACGAGTTGTGGTCACCCGCCATGAAGCGGTGAAAGAATTGTGCCGCGGACAGGGAATTGAAGTTGTTTATCATAATCTTTCTGGTCTGAATGATACAATCCGCCTGGGACTTCACACCGTTGCACAGGACGTAGAGGGTTGTATGTTCTGCCCCGGGGATCAGCCAATGCTGGGTCGGGATACCATAGCTGCTCTTGGATTAAACGCGGTAAATGATAAAGAGCGAATCTGGCGCGCAGCCTGGGGGGATGAAGCGGGTTCCCCAGTGCTTTTTCCGAAAGGAATGTTCCCTGAACTTTTAGCGCTTCCCGAAGGAAAAGGCGGAAGTTATGTGATAAAAAAACATCCCGATCAAGTAGGGAAAGTACTTGCCCGGGATAAATATGAACTGATGGACATTGACAGTCCAAAAGACCTGGAATTATTGTCGGGAGGTATTCTTTGACTATTTTGCAGTTTCCTTTGGCAGCAAGATGTTCAGCAGAATCGCCACCATAGCGGCGGGAACAATGCCAGAGCCGCCGAAGATCAGCTGAATAAACTGAGGAGTATGGGTAAGGATGCCTGTGTTGGCGCCCATACCATAACCCACGCCCAGCGCAACTGACACGATGGACAGATTTCTGGGGGAGAGAGGCTCCTTGGTAATCAACTGGATACCACTGATCACGATGGATGAGAACATCATAACCGCAGCGCCGCCCAAAACGGACTGAGGCATAATGGAAACCAGAGCTGCCAGTTTAGGACACAGACCACACAGGATCAGAAAAATAGCGCCTGTAGCCAGGGCAAATCGGTTGACAATCTTTGTCATGGCCACCAGACCCACATTCTGACTAAAAGAAGTGTTGGGCAATACACCGAACAGAGCGGCAAAGCTGGAACCCAATCCGTCACAGCTCACACCACCGGATAATTCTTTGTCGGTTGCCTCACGGCCAAGACCACCCTCCATGACGCCGGAAATATCTCCGACTGTTTCTACAGCAGTAACGATAAACATGATCATCACCGGAAGGATGGCGCGCAGATCAAAAACAGGGGTGACAGGCATTATCCTGGGAATTTCAAACCATGCGGCATCGGCGACCTTCTGCCAGTTCAAGACCCATGCCTTGGTGTATTCCACTCCATCGGCTGTGATGCCAGTGTGGGGAAGTATAAAGCCCATGATAACTGCTGCAACATAGCCGCAAATAATGCCCAGCAGAATGGAAGAAGAACTTAGGAAACCCTTTGTGCCATGCTTGAAAATCAAAATCATCACCAGCACGAAGAGCGCCAGGAGCAGATTTTCCATGGAACCAAAATCAACAGCACTATTTCCGCCTCCGAAGGAATTAATGCCAACGGAAATCAGGCTTAAACCGATAGACAAAACCACAGTGCCGGTGACAACAGCAGGGAAAAATTTGCGCAGAGGTTTTAAAAAGAAACCCAGAACCGTTTCAAACAGGCCGCCGATTATGGATGCACCCATAATCGCGCCATAAGCAAGGACGCCGCCGCCCATAGTGGAAGCTACACTGTTGAATACACCGATGAAGCCTGAAGAAGTGCCCATGATGATAGGAACCTTGCCGCCGATAGGTCCTATGGAGAAAAGCTGCACCAGAGTGACAATTCCCGCTACCAGCATGGCGTTCTGTAACAGGCTCAGCTGCAAGCTGGCAAATTCACCGCCGGCAATGCCGCAGGCGCCGGTGATAATCAGAAGCGGAGTCAGGTTGCCAACGAACATAGCGAGTACATGCTGCAGGCCTAAAGGAATTGCCTGGCGCAGCGGCATTTTTCCATCTAATTGGAAAGCACTTTCTGAAAGTTCAAAACTGTTTTTCATGGTTGTGTTATCCTCTCTTTTGTTTGTGTGATTTGTTTACTGCTCGCGGAAATGAATGGTACCTGTTGCTGCGTCCATAGATTCCACGATAGCCAGGGATTCCAGCTGGTACCCCAGGTTGCGGATGACGCGTCCGCCGATCTGAAATCCTTTTTCCACAGCAATTCCAAGCCCTTCTACAGTGGCCCCTGCGGATTCGGCGATGGAGATCAAGCCCTGCAATGCACAGCCATTTGCTAAAAAGTCATCAATGATCAGAACATGATCATCAGCGTCCAGAAATTTTTTAGATACGATAACCTGATTCTTGTTCTTGTGGGTAAAGGATACCACCTCAGCCACATACACATCGCCTTCGATATTGATGGACTTGGATTTTTTTGCAAAAACCATGGGCACACCGAATTCATTTGCCACTGGATATGCGATAGCGATGCCAGACGCCTCGATGGTCAGCACTTTGGTCACATGCTTGTGGGCAAAGCGGCGGTGAAACTCTCTGCCAATTTCATTCAAAAGAGAAATATCCATCTGATGGTTCAGAAAACTATCCACTTTTAAGACATTGCCGGGTTTGACAATACCGTCTTTCGTGATTCTTTCTTCCAGAAAATTCATCTTATGTACCTCCTTGACTATTATAGTTTCACAGTATAGCATATCCTTGCCTGATTGTCACTTATTTCTTGAGGATAATGATCAAATTTCCATTGTACTTATTTGGACGATTGCGGTAAAATGAAACAAAACTCAGAATTTAGAAATGAGGAAGCATATATGAAAGCGATAGATTTTTGCAAGAATATCTATTACGAATACATATCCGATATTTAAAACATATGTACCCACCTTTTGCTTTTATCATCTATCATTATACTGTATGAAACACTTTATGCAAGTACAATATTTTATGATACCACTGTCAGGGAGGATACTATGCTATCTCCCTATCCTGTTTCCGATTCAGGACCGTATGTGTATAATGGTGATACACATAGAATGACAGCGTAACTGTCAGGATATCTGCACAGACCTGTGACCAGACAATCCCATACATTCCTATCATACGGTTTAATAGAAACAGCATCGGAATATTGAATACTGCCCAACGCATAACACCAAGAAACAATGATTTATTTCCCGCACCAAACCCCTGAAATACATAGACCGTAAAAAAGCTCATGAACATCAGCGGTGTCGCAAGGCATCTGATCCGCAAAAATCCGGTTCCCAGCAGCACTGTCTGCTGTTCTGGTATAAAAATCCGCATAATGTGCCCTGCAAAAATCTCATATAGTGTGATGCTGACCACACTGACAACAATTCCCACCTTAATGGAAAATCTTATGATACCATACATTCTGTCATGGTTTCCTGCAGAATAATTATACGCAACGATCGGCATCATTCCCTGACAGATACCAATTCCAACATTAAGGGGCAGCCTTTCCGCTTTCAGCACAATACCGACAGCCGCAAGTGCAATATCCCCATATGATGCCATCAGCTTATCTATGATCACATAGTCTATATCAAACAAAAGGGTCGCAACCGCTGATGGAATACCAACGTTGAATATGGAACCGATACACTTTCTGTCAGGCAGACCATTCTGCAGATTAAAACTGACAGCCGAGCGTTTTCTGTTTCTATATATGACATAAAAGAAGTAACCGCACGCAATACAGTTTGAAGTCAGTGTAGCTATCCCAACGCCCAATACTTCATTACCTCTGGGCAAAAGCACAAACATAAAAAACGGATCAAGTACAATATTAACGCTCCCTCCCATTGTTATGCCAAGTCCCGCCGCCTTTGACATTCCGACACTCCGAAGCAGATTGGACATCACATTGGAGAGCACAGTCGGTATCCCGCCGAGTACGATCACACAAAAAGTATACTGCCTCGCATAAAAAAATGTGTTGTCACTTGCTCCCAACAATTCAAGAACCGGCCGCATAAATGCAAACATCATCATGGAAAATACCGCTGTTGTGGCAATCGATAAGTAAAAACTAAACGCGGACACTTTTTTTGCCTCGTCCTCCCTTCCCTCACCCAGAAGACGTGAGATCAGCGCTCCCCCGCCTATTCCTGTCAGTCCGGCAAGTGACAGGCAGATATTAAACACAGGCAGGATCAGCGAAGCACCCGCCACCATATAAGGATTGTTTGTTCTTCCAAGATAAAACGTATCAGCCATATTGTAGATCAGGATAATGATCTGACTGAATATGGTTGGCAAAGCCATCTCCCTCAGCGCACTCGGCACTGGCAATGTCTTAAATATCTCCTTACTCTCTGCTTTCGCCATCACTTTCACTCTCCTCAATCCTTTGTTCAATATATCTGATATCCTTCATCATAAAGTCTGTCTTATCAGTACACTTTATGTCCAGATGCTGTCTCAAAATGATATTTCACAATACCAAAGTCTATCTTCGTGTAAGGTCCTTTGCCTGCTATTCGAATGATCGGCTTCCCATCTCTGATCCCCATTTTAAATTTCTGCTGGTTGATGGCAGTTGGAGCAAGCAGGGCTGCCTCGGCTCCTTTCCGAAACCAGTCTGGCATCTCTCCTTTTGTCACTATGAAACTTTCAAGTGCTTTGCTCTTATGTGGCACTCCTTTTGTTTCACCATAACCTATGGCTATGACCAACACCATTTTTTTATTGTTCGGAACCATCTTTTTAACATTCTTTTTATTAAAAGTCAGTGCTACCCAGCAAGTATTCAGACCCATCACCTGCGCTTCCAGCACAATTCTTTCCCCATAATAGCCGCATGCTTCCTGCAGGGTATCGGAAGGGTTCCCTGCAAGGATGATATAGTTATTTACATTGCAAAAACTCCCATAATGTGCCATTTTGGAATCAAATCCATCTGGATCATCATAACATATCTGAATATCCAGTCCGCTTTCCTCATTACACTCCCTGATCAGGGCTTCTAATTTCTGCCGTTTTTCCTCCTCAATCTTTTTTTCTGTATATGCCCTTACAGAGTGCCTTTCCTGTATAGCCTGTAATATATCCATTTCTTTTTCCTCATTTCTATGTTTAATATTTTAATAAAACAGTTCATTCTCTTTTCTTTCACTGCATGCTTTTTTCATTGCCAGTGCTGCGACAGATACCATTGCGCTGTTTACTTTTCGAGCAGATTTAGGGCACCTGACAACACACCTCATACAGGAAATACATTTTGTGGAATCCGCGGTTTTCATGTTCTCTCTGCTGATTGCCTGTGCCGGACAATTTTTTGCACACAGTCCGCAATTGACACATTCCTTTGCAGCTTTTGGAACCATGCCTGCTCCCCCTGCCTTTTTGTAAGGTCGGTTACCTGGTATTTTGAGCACAGCTTCCGGCGTCTTTGTATCCATCAGTCTCCCATAAATCGTCTTTGCAAATTCACGCAGTTCTTCTGCATCCTTTTTGTCTGGTCTGCCTGCCGCATACTGATGCATAATAGAGTGTTCTGCTACTGCAGAAATTCCGGCAACAGTACGGAAACCACAGTTTTCCACAATGTCCTGCAGCTCAACAAGGGTATCTTCATATGCACGGTTGCCATATACACAGACAATGATGCATCGTGCCTGATTTCCATGTACCATCGCAAGCCGTTTCGCAGCAAGCTCAGGAACGCGGCCGCCATAAGACGGCACTGCGATCAGTGCTATATCTTCTGGTTCTATTGTGATCTTTGAATAATCTGCCTCTGCATCGGACAGATCAATGCGGGTTATGGTTTCTTTCCACTCATCTGTTATAATATCAGCAACTTTCTGGGTTCCTCCTGTCGGGCTAAAAGCAATCTGTACCAGTTTCATGATATCCCTCCTGTAGTTTTTAATATTACACCATATCCAGTATATCAACAGAAAGGTATAGTGTCAAGATTTACAGGTACCCCTTTTTATGATAAGATATACATATTTAAACGAGGAGAATGAATATTATGCATATCAGCACAAAATGTTCCATCGCCATCCATTGTCTTATTTTTATCAGTGAATATGGAGAAACGCAAAAAGTCACCAGTGAACTGCTGTCGCTTTCTACTGGAAGCAACCCTGTTACTATCCGGAATATCGTCAGTGAATTAAAAAAAGAAGGGATACTCTCTGTCAGATTCGGCACCGGCGGTACAACACTCAGCTGTCCTCTGGAGGAAATCACGTTGTACCGTATCTGCAGTGCAATCGAACCTGACTTTCTTGGCAAACTGATCGGGATCCACACCATGCCCTCTCCTCTGTGTCCGGTAGGAAAAAACATACACAGCGTTTTAGATGTCTCTTACGAAAAAATCCGTAAAGATTTACAAGGCAGTCTGCAGAATATTTCTATGAAAGACATTGTGGATAAATACCATGATCTGTAGAGTAGGCAAAACTGCCTTCAGAAAAAGCTGCAAACCGTTTTCCTGACAGGCATAGTTCTAAATACCCAAATATTGTTACTAAGGAACTGTTCAAAAAACATGTGCAACCTGCACAGGATATTTATGCGCAGTTCCTTCATCCGCCAATTCCATATTGCAAGCGCCAAGGTTTTTAAGAATCCTCTCCTAAATTGTATTCACCAGGCATTTCCGATAAAACTTCCATGTTCCTTAATATCATCTAAACAATCAATTTAATTATATTTCGACTTCTGTCCATTCTGGTAGAGATATAAACACCAACAAACTTTAATTTTATGGCTACTCCCCATCCCTTTTCTATGATACAATATGTTAATAACAAATAAGAGAGGTTACATATATGCAGCTAAAAAACTCATTTTACCATGAAATTAAGGACAGGCTTCCAGAGCATGCTCTAGAATACTGGGGAGTTCACCGCCATTATCATTTCGCATTAAACGAATCTTTAGATCAGTTTATCAAGCGCATCATTGATGAATCCTTTGGTGCCATAACGGAAAATGAACTGAGCGACTATACAAAAAAAATTCGGAATGCTCTCAGGAAAAGAAAGTATGACTGGATTAAAAAATATGAAAACGCCCTCAACCATCCTTTCTCAGATCCCGCACATCCAATATTCAGTGAATACTGTTCACTGCAGGCTATGGAACCAAAGGAGCTTGCACAGAAATATCAGGATCTCGAGGAAGACGAAATACTCAAACAGAAAACTGCACAGAAAACTGCACAGATAAAACAATGGAAAGAAAACAGAAACTCTCTTTTCACTGAGTTTCCTGCAATCTCAATCCTGAAACCGCAAAATAAGGAAGATGCATTGAAAAGTGACCTGCTTGACGTAACATGTGATTACATTGTCAAGGAACTGAATTATGACATGAATTCCAATTCAAAACCGCTCCCATCCCCCATAGTTTCAAAGCCCTTTTTCTCCCTCAGGAGCTCCAAAATTACCCTTGAGGAGATGGATGGCATCATGCAGAACATCATAAAAAACGACAAAGAAGGCGCTACATTTACAATGTATCCCACCACATCCTCAGACATCCAGCTTACTACTCTTGACAAATGTGATCTGAGTGTCTATCAGGAAATTACCCGCCTTGCCTGCTCAGGCACTAAAGTAAAGGACGGCAGCGTACTCGTAGATGTAAGTTTTTACCAAATTTCAAAACAGATATTTGGCTATGATGCCGGGGAAAAAGGCATCCAACGTGTTCGGGACAGTATTGAAAAACTTTCAAACAGAAGATTTGTATATTCAAACGGCGGTACCAAAATCGACTATGTGCTGGTAGACTCAAAGATTACAGATGCATATGACAGCAACTATATTCTTCTTTTTATCTTAAAAGGAATCTGTGATTCAATATTACAGAAAGACATCATCAGCATCTCGAAAAAAGTTGAGGGAAAACTCCAGTCAAACTCCAATGCGCGTGCATTTATACATGCCCTTCAGGAACAGCGATTCATTCTTTACAGAGACAGTCCTGAAAATATGAAAAAATCGTTTGATCTGAATTTTTTTGAAGACAGTATATATTTTAACACAAAAAGTTATAAGAAAAAAATAAGTATTATTGAAGACAGCCTAGATGAATACGTAAACAATGATGTTATCATACAGAACTACAGTTATGAAAACAACTTGTTTCACCTTGACTTTCTTCCACTTGACGAAAATGATGTTGAGTACTATTCTGAGTGGTTGAAAAACCATATGATACCTAATGCTGCTGTCCCAACCACTGCTAACCAGCCTGTCACCCCTATTGAAACATATCTTAATGGTGATTTTTAAGAAAAATGCGTCTGCGTATTTCTGTAATGTTTTTTACTGGGTTTTTTTATTTTGCAATTTGTAACGTTTTTTACTGGGTTTTTTATTTATTTCAATGTTAAGGTAACGCTTTTTACTGGGTTTTTTCAATTTTATCGAAAATATTGTTTGATAAGTAACGCTGTTTACTGGTTTTCAATCTCTGATCCAATTAGATAATTTTAGAAATAACCCTCTTCAGAGTGCTTATTTCCATAATTTGCTATTATTTGTAACGCTTTTTACTGGGT
>CAMWLV010000094.1 GCA_947175175.1 uncultured Lachnospiraceae bacterium | reverse complement strand
GCAAAGAAACATGAGAATCTGACCAAAAAAGAAGAGGAGAAACTTGCCAAGCAGGAGGCTAAAAAAGCAAAAGCAGAGGAGAAGGCAGCTGCAAATAGGGTAAAACGGGAAGCGGCGGCACAGAAAAAGAAGGAAAAACTTGCTAAGAAAGAGGCAAAGAAGGCAAAGCTTGCAGCGGAGGGGCCAAAAAAGCGTATCCCACCTAAAAAGATTGCTGCTGCCGTTGCTTTTGGTGCTTCTGTGGGTGGTGCAGTCGTTTTGTCGACCAATGTCCTTTCTGCACAAGGATTCCTGCAGACAGCACGAAACGCGTATTATGACGGGGATTATAAGACCGTTTATGAGGCGACCTATGGCATGGATCTTGACGACAGGGAGTCTGACGGATTAATCAAGGCGAGAAGTGAAGTGATTTTTAAGGTTCAGCGACGTTATGACTCTTACCAGACGAATGTAAAGATGGGACGTGAAGTGGAGGCACTCGATGCGCTGTTACGCGGACTGGCGGCTTATGACACTGTCAATGCCGATGCGGAAAGGTATGGGGTAATGGCAGAAATTGATGCAATCAAGGCAAATATTTTAAATACACTAGAATCAAAGTATGGACTGGATGAGGCAGAAGCCAGAGGAATTATCAACAATCAAGATGCATTGTCTTACACGATCGCGCTCAATGATATCATAGCAGGGAATTAGGGTACCACTTTGAGGTATCCTTTTACGGTATAGAAAGGCAGGTACATATGATAGCTGTAATTGATTATGACGCTGGGAATATAAAGAGTGTGGAGAAGGCATTATTGGCACTAGGAGAAACAGCAGTTATCACAAGGGATAAGGAGAAAATTTTAAGTGCAGAGAAAGTGGTCTTGCCAGGTGTAGGTGCCTTTGGAGATGCCATGGAAAAGATCAGGGGATATGGTCTGGATGAAATCATTCAGGAAGTGGTTTTACGAAAGACTCCTTTCCTGGGAATATGTCTGGGACTGCAGCTGCTGTTTGAGTCCAGCGAGGAGACGCCTGGAGTAGAAGGACTTGGGATTTTAAAGGGAAAGATTGTAAAAATACCAGATGCATTGGGGCTGAAAGTGCCACAAATAGGCTGGAATTCGCTTAAATTTCCAAATACCGGAAGACTGTTTCGGGGAATTAGCGAGGATTCTTATGTATATTTCGTGCATTCATATTATCTGCAGGCGGAGGAACCGGAGATTGTGACAGCAACAACCGAGTACGCGGCACAGATCCATGCCTCGGTTGAAAAGGAGAATGTGTTTGCCTGTCAGTTCCATCCAGAGAAGAGTTCTGATGTGGGTCTGCAGATATTACGGAATTTCGTGACCTTATAAATAAGATGGTTAGTACTCTGAGATGGAGGAAAAGTTTGAAAGAAGGTCACTTTCAAACTTTGATTGGTATGCGTGCCAGAGCATGCAGGAGGGTATAAAGGATGATTACAAAGAGGATTATTCCCTGTTTAGATGTAAATAATGGAAGAGTAGTCAAGGGTGTCAATTTCGTCAATATAATAGACGCTGGCGATCCGGTCGAAATCGCGGCGGCATATGACAAAGCAGGGGCAGATGAAGTTGTTTTTCTGGACATCACGGCATCGTCGGACAATCGTGCCACGAAGGTGGATATGGTGCGCAGGGTTGCCGAGAAGGTGTTTATACCCTTTACAGTTGGAGGCGGTATCAGAACGGTGGAGGATTTCAAGGCGATACTCCGCGAGGGCGCGGACAAGGTGGCGGTAAACAGTGCGGCGATCATGAATCCGGCTCTGATCAGTGAGGCGGCAGATAAGTTTGGCAGTCAGTGTGTTGTTGTTGCAATCGACGCAAAGAGGCGGGCTGACGGGAGCGGATGGAATATCTATAAAAATGGCGGCCGTATTGACATGGGTATCGATGCTGTGGAATGGGCAGTCAAGGCAAATGAGCTTGGTGCTGGGGAAATACTGCTCACGAGCATGGACTGTGATGGGACAAAAAACGGTTACGATGTCGAGCTTACCAGAACAGTATCTGACAATGTATCCATTCCAGTCATTGCATCGGGCGGCGCCGGAAAATTGAAGCATTTTTATGATGCCTTTGCCGAAGGGAGAGCAGATGCAGCATTGGCGGCTTCACTCTTTCATTTCAAGGAGCTGGAGGTCAGGGAAGTCAAGGAGTATTTGAGGAGTCAGGGGATTTCAGTAAGATTATAAATGATACAAAGGAGAAATGATTATGGCAATGTTGACAGGAGAATGGCTGGATGCGATGCAGGAAGAGTTCCATCAGCCATATTACAAGGAATTGTACCAGTTCGTTAAGGACGAATATAGCAGCACGCAGGTTTTTCCGCCTGCGGATGACATTTTTAACGCAATGCATTTTACGCCGCTTGACAAGGTGAAGGTACTTTTGTTGGGACAGGATCCCTATCACAATGTAAATCAGGCGCATGGATTGAGCTTTTCGGTACTTCCAAGCCAGACGAAGCTGCCACCCTCTTTACAGAACATTTACAAGGAGTTAAATGCGGATCTCGGATGCTATATTCCAAATAACGGCTATCTGAAAAAGTGGGCGGATCAGGGAGTACTTTTACTAAATACAGTTCTCACTGTGCGTGCCCATCAGGCAAATTCTCATCAAGGAAAGGGGTGGGAGAAGTTTACAGATGCCATTATTCAGGCGGTCAATGCACAGGATAGACCAATCGTGTATTTGCTGTGGGGGAAACCAGCACAGCGCAAGATTCCGATGCTTACGAATCCTAAGCATTTGATTCTGAAAGCAGCACATCCAAGTCCGTTGTCTGCAAACAATGGCTTTTTCGGGTGTAAGCATTTTAGCCAGGCAAATGAATTTCTGAAGGCAAACGGAGTGGAGCCGATTGACTGGCAGATTGAGAATATATAGTTAATCCTGATGCTTTATCTATCCCAATACCTTAAAACCCTTTCTGTGTTAACGGCAGAAAGGGTAACTACGAATTTTTTGGAAATACAGTATATTTCGTTACAGTTCAGCCTAGGACTTTGCACTACGCTGCAAAGTCCGTGAGAAAGCGCAGTGGCTGAGATGCATCAAGCCATCGCTAAGCGGTTTTGCACGGCTTGATGCTGTAACAGTTCTGCATGGCTGAATTGTTACTATATTTCTACAATTTGCGAACAAGAATCTTGACATTTTACACAATATGATCTATAATATATGGTGTGAATTATAAATATATGCTGCATTGCATACAAGTATTCACAAGGGAGTGAATAGATGTATTATTCAATCCTTTTTTTGTTAATTTCAGTAGTTTACTACAATAAAGCGTAAAAGTATGTAAAAATCTATGAGAGGAGAAAGATTATGAAAAAGCGTAAAGCACAAAGACTGTTGGCATCTGTGCTGGCTGCTTCTATGGTATTTGGGCTGGCTGCCTGCGGCGGTAACAGCAATAACAACAGCAGCAACAATGACAGCAGTGACACAACGGTTGACAACGCTGCCAACGAAACCAATGAATCTGCTGGCAGTACTGAAAACGAAGGAGACACAGACTCTGGTTATGTGGGACCTGATTGGGCTGCCATTGATGCCATGAGCTATGATGAAAAGTCTGATGCTCTGTATGACTATAACCTGGGTGAATTCAACGAATACTATCAGGTAGCCAAAGAAGAGGTTACGGATTTGGACAAGCGTATGGCGTTGATGGCTGTCGCTGACGCGAAACTGTTAGAGTCTGGCGTGTTCCAGCCTGTTCAGAGTAATGGTGGAAACTATGCCATGAGCCGCCTCGTACCTCGTACCGGCACCACTGCTTTATGGGGACTGGACGAATATAAGTGGCATACCTATCTGGTTACCAATGAACTGATTCGTACTGACGACAGGACAGAGCTGGTTGCAATATGGGGTGACAGTGCGACTGAGGACGAATGGCTTGCTAATGCAAAGGCTTTCCTGGATGAGAAAGGTTACACCCTGAGTGACACATACAACTATGAGATTAGTTATCAGCTGGTGACATGGGATGTGATCGCTACCAGCATGACCAGTGATTCTTATTTTATTTCACGTACTTATTCAGGTTTGTTGGAATATGACTCTTTGAATCAGCAGCAGCCGGCATTGGCTGAGAGTTATGAAGTATCCGATGACGGTCTGACTTATACGTTCCATATCCGTGAGGGTGTGAAGTGGGTGGATCAGCAGGGTCGTGAGGTCGGCGAAGTAACAGCGGATGACTGGGTTGCTTCCATGCAGCATGTGGCAGATAACGACGGTGAGCTGGGCTATCTGATGACTACCACGGACGGCTGCGGAATCAAGAATTATGACGCATGGGTGAACGGCGAGATTTCAGATTTCTCAGAAGTAGGTGTTGAGGCAGTGGATGATTATACTCTGGTATACACACTGGAAGCTCCTTTCCCAGCTTTTACGTCTATGTTGGGATACGGCTGTTTCGCTCCGCTGAACCGTTCTTTCTATAAGTCACAGGGCGGTACTTTTTCAGCAGAGGGCGCTGAATATACACCTGGTAATTATGGTACTGACCCCAGTCACATTGCATACTGCGGGCCTTATCTGGTTACAAACTACACGGAGAATAATGTTACCAGCTATGCTGCAAATCCTGCCTACTGGAATGCAGATGCCATAAATACTCCGAATATAAATATTTACTATAATGATGGTTCGGATCCACTCCGTGCTTACAACGATGCAAAGGACAATGTTGCTTCAGGATGCGGATTTACATCTTCCGCGCTGGTGCAGGCACAGCAGGATATTCCAGATGGAGAGACAGAGTCATATTTCGATCTGTACCAATATGTATCCGATACTGATGGTACGACTTTCTGCGGCTGGATCAATGTCAACCGTGCAAGCTGGACGAATTACAATGATACCAGTGTGGGTGCATCCCCACAGACAGATGAGGATAAGGCAAGGACCAGGGAAGCCTTGAGCAACCAGAACTTCCGCCTTGCTTTGGCAATGGCATTTGACAGAGGATCCTTTAATGCAACGAGCGTAGGAGAGGATCTGAAGTATGCCAGCCTTAGAAATGCCTATGTACCTGGGACTTTCCAGAGTCTGGAGAATGATACAACGATCGAGATCAATGGTGAGAGTGTTACTTTCAAAGCAGGTACCTACTTTGGAGAGATTGAGCAGGCACAGTTGGATGCAGATGGAATACCGCTTACCGTATGGGATCCGACAGCTGGTGACGGTGTAGGTTCCGGAGACGGTTTTGATGGCTGGTACAATGTAGACAATGCGGTAGCATATCTGGATACTGCAATCGCTGAACTGGCACAGGTTGGTGTGGAGGTTTCTGCAGAGAATCCAATCTATATTGACGTACCTTGGGGTTCGTTTGCAGAGTATTATTCTAAGAGAGGTAATGCATACAAGCAGTCAATTGAGAATGCACTTGGCGGAAAGGTAATTGTGAATCTGGTAGAATTTAATGATCAGACAAATTATACCTATTCTTATTACCGGATCAGCAACGGAAATGAAGCGAACTTTGACGCTGCGCCAGGTACTAGCGGATGGGGTCCTGACTATGGTGATGCGCAGACTTACCTCGATACGATTCAGCCTTATGGTTATATGTGCAAAAATATTGGATTGTACTAAGACATAACAGCAAAAAATTGAAAGCACTGACGGAGGTGCGGGGGAGTCTTACTTCTCCGCACTTCCTTGTATAGAATAGGGACGGGCATTTCATGGAGGGATAGGAAAGTGGCAAAATATATAGTGCAGCGAATTATAAAGGGAATACTCTCTGCGGTCTGTGTGGTAATTCTGATCATGATACTTGTCTACTCTTTAATGGACAGAGGCAATATCTTTGCTGGGGACAGCAATTACACCAAGACCCAGAGCAATGCAAGAACGACTTATGAACAAAGCCGCTATCAGGCATTTGGCTATGTAGATTATGTAAATTATTCGGACTATATTACCATATTGGTAAAAAGAGGGGAACTTGACGAAGAAAATAGGAGCGCTGCAGCGCTTATAGGGCAGACACCGGAAAAGGATACTGAGATCGCTGCCGAATATATTCAGAAATTCACAGAAGAATATGAAAGTCAGGGTTATACTGTTGTGCGTTTGGACGCAGATAAAAAAACCAACGGCCGGGTGAAGGACGGAGGGCAGGCAGCGCTCTTTGCTACCAGAGATAAACCTTTGTATACCCGTGTTGTTTCTTATTTTACTGGAATGTTCTTCATTGATAACATTCACTATGTGGATGAGGGTACAGATATTGGAGAGCGTGGGTTGACCTTTACGTTCTATGATCCGCTTTATGGCGGGGATAAGTTTTCCCCGGCTATTATCGGAAATGGAACAAAACATAAGTATTTATTTTATTTTGATGGTAAATTCCCTTATATCCATCAGAATTTTCTGACACTGAATCTGGGAGAATCTTACACTGTGAATCGCGGCGTGGATGTGTTTGAGACAATGACTGCATCCCAGGGGACTTATGTGTTGAGCACTGTGAGTTATCCCACGGGGCATGTCGAGCAAAGCGCTGATGATCTGCATACAGCGACATATGCGGAAGGGTCTTTGGAGCAAAGCGAGATATATGCTGCGCGGTTTACGGATGATTACACAAATACGATCACACATAAAGGAAGCATGTCGAAACTGGGATATTCTTTTGTAATCGGTATCATATCGACTATTATTGCCTATATTCTGGGTCTGCCCATCGGACTGCTGATGGCTCGGTTCAAGAATGGCATTTTAGATAAAATCGGAACTGTATATATTGTATTTATTATTGCGGTGCCTTCACTGGCATATATTTTCCTGTTTAAGGCGATTGGCGGAAGCGTATTCAAATTGCCAACACTGTTTAATATGGACTCGTCCAGCAAACTGATGTACGTTTTGCCTATCATATCGCTGGCTCTGCCCAGTGTTGCCAATCTGATGAAATGGATGCGGCGATATATGATTGATCAGATGAACAGCGATTATGTGAAGTTTGCCAGATCAGGAGGTCTTAGTGAGACGGAAATCTTTACAAAGCATATCTGGAAGAATGCTGCGATTCCAATTGTACATGGTATTCCGGGAAGTATCCTTTTCGCTATGACAGGAGCAATCATTACGGAGCGCGTATATCTGGTTCCGGGTGCAGGTAATCTGCTGACACAGGCAATCAACAAGTATGATAACGGTGTAATTATAGGCGTTACTCTGTTCTATGCATTGCTGACAGTACTCTCAATTATTCTGGGAGATATTCTGATAGCCAGTGTAGATCCGCGAATCTCATTTACATCAAAAGGCAGGTGATAGATAATATGTATGAAGAATTGAAAAGTAAAACCGGTTTGGATCATAAGGAGCTGTTCAGCCAGGTAAAACACAGCGACACAGAATCGGAAAAAATAGCGGCTCCGAGGTATTCTTATTGGAAGTCAGTGTTTCGTGTGTTTTTCCAGAATAAAGTGAACATTGTGATATTGAGTTTGTTGTTGTTTGTGGTTGCACTTGCATACATCTATCCTGCGGTGACGGAGTATGATCCTTATGCCAATCTGCTGGATTCTGGCGCCAAGCATCTGTCTCCTGGTGATGCGATGGAACATTTTGGCGTTGGCCTGAAGTGGATTCTTGGCTCAGGAGCGTCTGGAGAACCTACCTTTGAGGCAGTCTGGAACGGTGCGAAGATCTCGATCTCCCTGGCGTTTATCTGCGCTGCCATCAATATGGTCATCGGTGTGCTGCTGGGAGCAGTATGGGGATTTTCCAAGAAAGTGGACATGGTTATGATGGAAGTTTACAATATTATCGGGAATGTACCGATGATTTTGATCATATCGGTGCTTTCCATGTTGTTTTCTCCTTCTTTCTGGACGATGGTGCTTTCGCTCACCATAGTAGGATGGCTGAGCATCGCGTATTTTATCCGTACGCAGGTATTGATCATCCGTGACAGGGAATATAATCTGGCATCCAGGTGTCTTGGTACTTCTACGATCAAGATTGCTTTGAAAAATATTTTGCCTTTCATGACTTCCGTGATTGTAACTTTGCTTGCCACTGAGCTTCCGTCCTACATTTCTTATGAGGTGTTCTTAGCTTATATCGGAATGGGTATGAGTGAGATGTCTCTTGGACGCATGATCTATGCGGCTGAGGCAGCTATGGTGACACCGGGATGGGAATTGGAGTTCTGGGGTCCTGTAGCAGTTGTTTCCATTATCACGATTGTGTTATATGTAGTGGGACAGAATCTGGGTGATGCATCCGATCCTCGGACACATATGTAGGGAGGTTAGTATGGAGAAAAAGAAAGTATTGTTGTCTGTTCAGGATCTGGATGTCAAATTCCGTGTCCGTGGGCGGATTCTGAAGGCGATTCGTGGCATATCTCTTGATATCTATGAGAATGAGTCCATTGCCATTGTAGGCGAGTCCGGATCGGGCAAATCTGTTTTTACCAAAACTTTTGCCGGCATGCTGGATTCTAACGGATTTGTGAGCAATGGGCATATTATTTTCCATGACGAGGAACTCTCGGATACACGTGCACAGTTAAATGATAGCGCGCGCCGCAGTATCGCTTCGATTAAAGAAAAATTAGACAATTTTGCGCGGATGGAGCCAGGATCTTCTGTATATCGTGAGCTGCTTGCCCTTCAGGCGGAGAAAAGGGATCGTTATGCGCTCAGTGAAGAGGACAGGGCGGCTCAGGAAAAAGAATTGAATGAACTGAGGTTCCAAAGGGCGGAAGTCTATAATAACAGGACAGCGATGGATCGTTCCAGGGAGAAGGACAAGATCAAGGCTGCCCAGGAAAAGATTTCCCAGTTGGACGCGAAGATTAAGGAGTTGGAAGCCCGCAATAAAGAGGAACTCCGCAAGCAGAAAGAGGCTGCTGAGCATGATACAGAGTATCAGCAGCAGTATGCCAGACGGGAAGCGGAGCTTCAAAAGAAATATGACGAGCTGATTCATGAAAAGCTTTCTAAAGATGTTCTGGACAGAAACGAGAAACTGGCTAAGGAGATTTATCTGTCTGTTGCCAGAGGTGATTTCATACGCCGGAAAAAGATTATGAAAATGCTGATGGAATCTTTCAAGGAGGCAATGAAGCTTGGAATTGACTGGAACGACGAGTCACAGCATAACAGCATTTATGACGGCATTGCTCCCAGAGTGAAATATGTCAGTGAGACAAATACGGAATTGGTTGGCAGTTGCATATTGGATCTGGCGTATATGCAGTTTCCTAAGGACTGGGCGCAGATCCGCGGAAAAAAGATTGCCACCGTATTTCAGGATCCTATGACATCCTTAAATCCTATCATTACGATTGGAAAGCAGATTTCCTCTATTATCATAAAGCACCAGAACTGTTCAGAAGCACAGGCGAGGGTGCAGGCGCTGGATTTGATGCAGAAGGTAGGGATTCCGAATCCGGTTGCCCGCTATGATGATTATCCTTTCCAATATTCCGGCGGTATGCGCCAGCGTATTGTTATCGCCATTGCGCTTTCCTGCCAGCCGAAAATCCTGATCTGTGATGAACCGACCACTGCGCTGGATGTAACGATGCAGGCACAGATTTTGCAGCTGATCAAAGATTTACAGAAGGAATTTAATTATACGACTGTCTTTATCACGCATGACCTTGGCGTTGTGGCAAATATTGCCGATCGTGTGGCGGTGGTATATGGAGGACAGATTATTGAGCTGGGGACTGTGGAGGATTTGTTTTATGAACCGCGTCATCCCTATACCTGGGCGTTATTGTCTTCACTGCCCCAACTGGCGGAACGCAACACTGCCCTGTATTCCATTAATGGTACACCACCTTCTCTCTATAATGATATTAAGGGAGACGCGTTTGCGCCCAGGAATCCATATTGCATGAAAATAGATACGCTGTTGGAACCACCCATGTTTCAGGTCAGCGATACGCATTTTGCCAAAACATGGCTTTTGGATCCCGATGCTCCGAAGATTGAGAAGCCAGAGGCAATCTGTAATCTCCATGAGCGGCTCATGCAGGCATACAATATTCAGGGGGTGTGATCGTGTCAAAATATAATTCAAATTCAAAAGAAAATTCTGCTGACGTTTTTCCTAAGCATGGCCCGCTGGACGAAAACGGAAGGGAAATCCTGTTGTCAGTCAAGAATATTGATATCACTTTTGGGAAAAAAGAGAATGAGGTCAAAGCTGTACAGAATGTTTCCTTTGATATTTACAAGGGAGAGACTTTTTCCCTTGTAGGTGAGTCTGGATCGGGAAAGACTACAGTGGGCAGGGCTGTTATTCGTGTAAATCCTCTGGCAGGCGGTGAAATCCTGTATAAGGGTGTTCGTATTTCAGGGAAAATTTCCCATGCGCTGGATCGCAAGGTGATCCGGAATATCCAGATGGTGTTCCAAGACCCGGCAGCTTCCCTGAATGACAGGGCTACGGTGGATTATATCATCTCTGAGGGATTGTACAATTTCCACCTCTATAAAAGCAAAGCGGACCGTCAGCAGAAGGTGGAAAAAATGATCAATGAGGTAGGACTTCTGCCTGAGCATCTGACCAGATATCCGCATGAATTTTCCGGCGGTCAGCGTCAACGTATTGGCATTGCGCGTGCTATGGTTATGGAACCGGAACTGGTAGTGGCGGACGAGCCTATTTCTGCGCTGGATGTGTCTATTCGTGCGCAGGTGTTGAACCTGATGAAAAAATTCCAGCGTGAAAAAGAGATTACATATCTCTTTATTGCACATGATCTTTCTGTGGTAAGGTTTATTTCGGATCGTATTGGTGTTATTTATAAGGGTAAAATTGTAGAGATTGCAGAGTCAGAGGAGCTTTTTAACTTCCCGCTGCATCCTTATACACATTCCCTGATTTCGGCGATTCCCATACCAGATCCGAAACTGGAGAAAAATAAAGTACTCTATACCTATGATCCTTCCATTCATGATTATAGTCAGGAAGAGCCAGAGCTGGTTAACATTGGTCATGATCATTTTGTATATGGAAGCAAAAAGGAGATCGAGCAGTATAAAGCCATTAGGGATAAGAATGAGCCTGTGAAATCCATAACAATTAATTTCTCTGGCTCTGATCATATGCATGATACGCATGGTGCGCAGGAGATGACAGCCTCTGAGGATGAGATTCAGCTTCCGCCTGTTCATGATACAGGTTCTTTCCTCTATAAATTATTGTCTTTCTTCCTGCCAATACTTGGCCTGATTGCGGCCTTTGTCTTCAGGCGCATCAATTATATCCGTAATTACACAGCATGTAAGAAAGGCGCAATTGCCGGTCTGATTACCTTGGGTGTGATCGTTGTGATCTTCCTGTTGTTGATATTGTTGGCGGTAGTATAATATACTCATGGCAAATGAAATTTGCCGTGAGTATTGCGCCAGCCGCGAAGCGGCATATTTCCTTATGCGGCTGTGTGCATCACTTTATACTGAGCGGTCAGTCTTTTTGACCGCCAGTATAACATCAAGTACGGCAATATTACGCTATGTTAGGTATTTTGATATTAATAAAATAAGAAATTGTATGGCGCATGGGAGTTCAGGGACTTCCGTGCGCCGTATCATAGGAGGTTTAATTTGAGGGAGACCAGAACTGGAGGCAGGAGAAGAGACCTTCCTCATCCGAGACCAGTGAATAAGATTGAGCTTTCCGCTGAGCACGGGCGGCTGAGATTGATTTTGGCTGTCGTATTTTTGGTGATGGGAGCGTTTTTTATTGCATATAGCGTGGCAAATCTGTCATCGAAGGAGTCCGGATGGAATGAGATTAAAGTCCAATCTTCAGAGTATAATTGCAGTGACGATTTCGTGTTTCTGTATTGTCTGGGAGAGGGTGACGTTTCCGCAACAGCAGAGAATAAGGCGGTTTCCGCATGCTACTCCAACGCCACAGAATATGCTTTTCAGATATTTACAAATGATGTAGAATATGAGAATGTTCACAATATGTACTATATTAACCGCCACCCTAACCAAGAAATCGAAGTAGATGATATTTTGTATGAGGCATTTTCCCTGATTCAGGAATCAGGAAACAGAAGCCTTTATCTGGCGCCTGTCTATGAACAATATGACGGATTATTTCACTGTGCAGAGGAGTATCAGGCGGTAGAATACGATCCTTATCTGAATCAGGATGTGGCGGATTATTATGCCGCTATAACCAGCTTTGCCAATGATGCAGGAATGATAAATTTGGAACTGCGAGGGGAGAACAGGATCTATCTGCGGATAGCCGAGGAGTATCTGGCGTTTGCCTTGGAGAATGAAATAAGAAGTTTTATTGATTTTTATTGGATGAAAAATGCATTTATTGCGGACTATATTGCTGATACCATGCGGGCGAACGGATTTGTGCGAGGGACGATCTCCAGTTATGATGGTTTTACCCGGAATCTGGATGATATCAGTGGTTCGGAGTATGCGTTTAATCTTTTGGACAGAGACGGAGCCTTCCTATATCAAGCAGGTGTTATGCGATATAATCATGCGATGAGTATTGTTTATCTGCGTGATTATCCGGCAAATAATAATTTAGATGGGCAGTATTATTACAAATATCAGGATGGTGGAATCAGGACGGCATATATTGATACGGCAGATGGATATTGTAAGAGTGCTGTCGGCAGTCTTGTTTCCTATTCACCAAACAGCAGCTGTGCGGAAATTTTGCTTCAGGTGATGCCAGTTTATATTAATGATTATTTTGAGGCAGAAAGGTTATCAAAGCTTGTGCGGGACGGAGTGTATTCTATATATTGTGATGACAGCAAAATTCTATATAATGAATCGTCTTTGGTTTTGACGGATTTGTATGAAGATAATGAAGTTCGATATACTACAGTATATGTAGAGTAAATCAAACACTAAAAACTGTTTTTGGTTGGAGGGATAGGGTATGAGGAAGGTTGTTAAGGGTGTTTATGAATGGTCAAAATTGATCTTGTTTGCGATGATAGCTGCATTTTTGCTAAAAAATAATGTTGTTGCAGGTGCGTTGGTGCCAACTGGTTCTATGGAGCAGACGGTCATGACAGGGAGCAGGATTATCATTAATCGTCTTGCATATGTGTATCATGAGCCGCAAAGAGGTGACATAGTGTCATTTTATTATCCGGATGATGGTGAGACATTATATCTGAAACGCATTATAGGGCTTCCTGGAGAAGTGATTGAGGGCATTGATGGTAAGGTGTACATTGACGGCAAATTGATATCAGATTTTACCCAGAACAAGTTTTATGTGGATTTCGGACCATATGAGATACCAGAGGGTTGTTACTTTATGATGGGGGATAATCGCAGCAATTCATGGGATTCGAGATACTGGACGAACAAGTTTGTAGGTATAGGGGATATTATCGGAAAAGCAGAGTTTGAGTACTATCCGGAGATAAAGGTATTGAAATAGGGTCTAAGATTCTAAAATATTAATAGGGCGCGTCAGAAAATAATTTTCAGACGCGCCTTAACAATTATAGAGTTATCGTGCTAACCAGCCTCCATCGACTGCCAATGTGAATCCATGGACATACGCCGCTGCATCGGAGGCGAGAAAGATTGCTGCTCCAGTGATATCTTCCGGAGTACCCCAGCGGCCAGCAGGAATACGACTGAGGATTTCTTCGCTTCTCTGTTCATCACTTCTCAGGTTCTGGGTGTTGTTTGTCGCCATGTAGCCGGGGGCGATTGCATTGACATTGATGTTGTACTTAGCCCATTCGTTGGCAAGTGCGCGCGTGAGTCCCATGACGGCGCTTTTGCTTGCTGTGTAGGAAGGTACGCGGATGCCGCCTTGGTAACTCAGCATGGAAGCGATATTGATGATCTTGCCGCCCTTGTTGTCATTGATCCAATTTTGGGCAAATGCCTGTGAGAGGAAGAACACCATTTTTTCATTGAGATCGATAACGGAATCCCAGTCCGCCATAGTTACTTCTGTAGCATTACATCTTTTTATAATCCCAGCGTTGTTTACAAGGATATCGACACGGCCGTAGGCTTTAGATGCATCCTCCACGATTTTAGAGATGACATTGATGTCAGAGAGGTCTGCTATGATTTCTGTAAAATTACCTCCAACTGCCTTGATCTGATCGGCAGTTTCCTGACAGCTTCGCCTTGCGACGCCGATCACATTTGCGCCAGCGCCAGCGTAAGCGACGCAGATTCCCTGACCTAATCCCGTGTTTGCTCCTGTCACAAGAGCAGTCTTTCCTTCGAGTGAAAATTGATTCAAATTCTGTGGCATGATAATTCTTTCCTTCCTTTCTTGATAAGGAACTGTTTAAAAGTTATTTCATAACAGTTCCTAAGTAATGTATAATTGTTGGCGTGAAACTATAAAATTAGTATCATTATAATTATGGATAAGTTTCTGAACTGTTTTTATTGTATCTTATATACAGTAAAATAGCAAACATAATTGACGTGAAAAGTATCATGATAGTAGCGAAATATTACCATCTAGAAGCCCGCAAAAGTGGTGGGAATAGATTAATATCTCCATTTCGAATGGGGTATTTCATATTTAGGAAATTATAAGAAAGAAGAGTAAATATGGAACAATTGAAAGCAACGCAGACGATTGTGGATGGGAGTCTGCGCGAGACAAAGGCACACGGTACAGAGGGATTTCCGATTGGTGTATATCTGGATGATTTTGCGGATTTTGAAAATGGTTATATCTGCTGGCACTGGCATGAGGAAGTGCAGGTGACGATGATCATCGAGGGAGAATTTACCTGTCAGGTAGAGACAAACGAGATCCATCTGCAGGAAGGGGATATCGCATTTATCAATTCTGGTTTGATGCATCAGATCAGACCATGCAGACTGGCGCAGGGAAAACTCTATTCTTTCATATGGCGTGGGGAGCTGATTGGAGGAAATCGAAACAGTGACATTTATCAGGAATGTATCGCTCCTGTTATCAATGGAAATCTGCCCTGTATAAAGTGGAATAGTACGAGCTTAGAATATGACAAAATAGCAGAATTACTCCGAAACGTTGTCAGTTTATATGAGGGAAAAGAACCGGCATATCAGCTGAAAATCTTGTCTCTTTTATCCGAATTGTGGCTTCGGATATTTGAACAGATACCAGAGGGAAAGCCGGTTGTGAAAGCGGAGGTAGAGCGTGACAAACAGCGGGTAAAGGCAGCGATTCAGTATATGCAGGAAAAGTATCAGGAACCGTTGAAACTTGATGACATCGCAGAGGCAGCATATATCAGCCGCAGCGAGTTATGCCGCAGTTTCCAGAGGACGATTAACATGACGCCCATGGAATTCCTGATGCAGTACAGGATACGTCAATCAACGGTATTGTTGAAAAACAGAGATTTAAGAATATTGGACATCGCCGAGATGACAGGCTTTTGCAGTCCAAGTCATTTTGGCAGTTATTTTCACAAATACATGGGATGTACACCGAGAGAGTACAGGTGTCAGTAAATGTGGGAACAAAGTCTATACAAATTAGTGAATGAGGGAGATAACGTTTTAAATAAAGGTATGATGTGTAAAGGAGAAAATTATGGTAAAAAATATTGTATTTGATATGGGAAATGTGCTCACCATATATAATGCCAGAGAATATATTTATGGTTATGTAGATAATGAGGAAGATTTTAGATGGATTAAGAATCATCTTTGTGCGTCGGTGGAGTGGCTGCAAATGGACAGAGGAACGATAACGGATGATGAAGCAATCAAATCCGTATGCAAAAGGATTCCAGAACATCTGCACAATACAGTGGAGCGGTTTGTGAGAGAATATCGTATGGTGCAGCCGCCCAATCCGCCTATGGAAAAGCTTGTGGAGGAGCTGTCTCAAAATGGATATGACCTGTATCTGATGTCCAATACATCACATCGTTTCAGGATATTCAGTCAATATATCAAGTCGATTGCGTATATGAAGGGCATCTGGATTTCCTGTGAGCATGGACTGCTCAAACCGGAACCGGCGGCTTATCTAGACTTTTTCCAGACATTTTCCCTAAAACCTGAGGATTGTCTCTTTATTGATGATACACCTGCCAATATAGAAGCTGCTGGAAATCTGGGTATGGACGGGTGTGTGTACTATGGAGATGTAACGGAACTTAGGAAGTTTTTAAACGAAAAGAATGTAAAAATAGGTTGTTAAGTCTACAGAATAATTTTGAAGAAAGCTATTGACAAAGCAGGTCTATAGGTATAGACTTAATTTTACTAAGTCTATACCTATAGACCTTGGTAAAAATCATGTTTTTATTGAAGAAAGAGGTAGGAAATGAAAAATCTGAAATTATGTGACAGCGATTATCGCTTTATGCAGATTGTGTGGGACTATGCGCCAGTAAATTCTGGTGAACTAGTGCGTCTGTGCCGCGAGAAACTTGGCTGGAAGAAGTCAACGACCTATACCCAGATTAAGAAAATGTGTGACAAAGGATATATTGAAAATACGCAGGCTACAGTCCGTGTATTAATACCGAAAGAGCGGGTGCAGGCTGATGAGAGCATTTATTTTGTGAAGAGAACATTTGACGGTTCGCTTCCCGGATTTTTGACCGCATTTCTTGGAGGAAAGACGATATCGGAGAAGGAGGCCGAGAAGATCAAAAAAATGATTGATGAGCACGTGGAGTAGGCTGTAT
>CAMWLV010000093.1 GCA_947175175.1 uncultured Lachnospiraceae bacterium | reverse complement strand
CAATCGGAGAAATAGACAAGTCAAGGTGCATAAGTTATTTCTTTACAGTTCCTTACTACTTGATAATCCCATAATCTGTCACCCTGATATCTGTCACAGGCATTTTCGAAGTGTCACCAGAAACTACAATCTCGCCGCTACGTCGCCGCAAACAGATATCCTGGCATAACAATGATATCTGCTCCTTCTGCCACAGCTTTGTCAACACTCGTGTTTCTCGCCTCGTCAGAATCACTTTCCGGTTTGTAATAGGTAAATGGCACATCGTTAATCTCAGACCAGTTCCTGCAGGCTTCATATGATGCTTGGTTATAACCTTGGTCTGTGACATCGCCGGAATCCGTGATCATTGCAATATTCATCTCTGTCGTAATAGTATCATCAGAATGTCCTGTGTGAGAAGCACATGCTGTCAATGACATCACTATGACCGTCGTCAGCATCAATACCAATACTTTCTTCTTCATAAATTTTATCCTCCGTTGATATTTTTCCTTTGAATGTCCGTGTGCATAAAAAGCCAAAGGCATACGATACACATCGCCTTTGGCTTTTTATTTTATCACATTATTTTGAACTCTTTAATTTACTCTTTCTATATATGATATCGTCCCTCGCTGGTCCATTGCTCACAAGTGTAATCGGATACCCAATTTGTCCCTCGATGAATTCAACATACCTGCGGCAGTTCTCAGGAAGCTCTTCGTAGTTCCTGATGCCCCTGATGTCCGTCTTCCAGCCGGGCAATGTCGTGAACACCGGCTTTGCCTTGCCAAGCTTTGCCGTGACAGGAAACTGTGTCGTAACCTCCCCGTCAATCTCATATCCTGTACATACAGGAATCTCGTCAAGATATCCGAGCACATCAAGCACTGTAAAGCAGACATCTGTCGTTCCCTGCATGCGGCAGCCGTATTTGGACGCCACACAATCAAACCAACCCATACGCCTCGGCCGTCCTGTTGTAGCACCGTACTCTCCGCCATCTCCGCCACGCCGTCTGAGCTCGTCAGCCTCGTCTCCAAATATTTCTGATACAAAAGCACCTGCGCCAACTGCTGACGAATATGCCTTACACACCGTATAAATTTCTTTAATCTCATATGGCGGTATCCCTGCGCCGATCGCACCGTATGCCGCAAGTGTCGATGAAGATGTTACCATTGGATAAATTCCATGGTCAGGATCCTTTAACGTGCCAAGCTGTCCTTCCAGAAGAATATTCTTTCCAGCCTTCAATGCCTCGTCAAGATATGCGGAGACATCACATACATAAGGCTTGACCATATCCCTGTATTCGTGCAGTGTCTCAAGAAGTTCTGACGGAATGATTGCAGGCTTGTGATACAAATGCTCCAGGATCACGTTTTTCTGCTCTGTCACCCGCTCAATCTTCTCTTTCAAGAGTTCCTCGTCAAAAAGCTCGCTCACCTGAAAGCCAATCTTTGCATATTTATCTGAATAGAAAGGGGCGATACCTGACTTGGTGGATCCAAACGACTTTCCACCCAGACGCTCCTCCTCATACTGGTCAAACAGCACATGATACGGCATCACGATCTGCGCCCTGTCTGATACCAGGATCTTGGGCATCGGCACATTCCTGTCCGTGATTGACTTGATCTCATTCATCAGGACTGGGATATTCAGCGCCACACCATTGCCGATAATGCTTGTCGTATGATTATAAAATACTCCTGAAGGCAGGGTGTGAAGTGCAAACTTACCATAATTATTCACGATTGTGTGTCCTGCATTTGCGCCCCCCTGAAAACGGATAACAATATCTGCCTCGCGTGCGAGCATATCGGTGATCTTACCTTTTCCCTCGTCGCCCCAATTAGCTCCTACTACTGCTTTTACCATTGACATACCTCCGGTTCTTTTTTACTAGGAACGATTTCGTTCCCTAATCTCCTCTTACGCCGTGTGCACAAACACACCGCTAATTATCATACAACTTTTTGACAAATAAGTAAAGCATATTTCAGACATTTATTTCCGCCTTGATGCCAAGCTCGGACTGATTTGCCTCGAGCACTGACTTGACCACTTTGTCCAGGAAATAGTCAACCTGTATCGGTGATCTGCCCACATACCTAGACGGATCCATCGCCGCCTGGAGCTGTTCCAGTGACAGATTGAACTCCGGATCTGCCGCGATCAGCTCCAGCAGATTGTTGTCCTTTCCCTCCACTTTGACATTCTTTCCTGCTTCCATGGAAAGTGTCCTGATTTTCTCGTGAAGTTCCTGTCTGTTTCCGCCATTTTTCACAGCATCCATCATGATATTCTCTGTCGCCATGAACGGAAGCTCTGCCATCAGATGCTTTGTGATCACTTTGTCATAGACAACAAGCCCGTCAACCACATTGAGACAAAGATCAAGAATACCATCAACTGCAAGAAATCCTTCAGGAATCGAGAGCCTTTTATTCGCCGAATCATCAAGAGTCCTCTCGAACCACTGTGTTGCGGAAGTAATTGCAGGATTTAATGCATCAATCATCACATATCGGGACAATGATGCAATGCGCTCAGAGCGCATGGGATTTCGCTTATATGCCATCGCAGACGAACCAATCTGGTTTTTCTCAAAGGGCTCCTCCACCTCTTTCAGATGCTGCAGCAATCTGATGTCATTTGACATCTTGTGCGCGCTTGCCGCAATCCCGGCAAGGATATTTGCCACCCTGGTATCCACCTTGCGGGAATACGTCTGTCCTGACACAGCATAGCACTCCTTAAAGCCCATCTTTGCCGCAATCATCGGGTCTATCTTGTCAATTGTTTCCTGGTCGCCATTAAACAATTCCAGGAAACTTGCCTGTGTACCTGTTGTTCCCTTGGAACCCAGCAGTTTCAGGCTTCCCATCACATATTCCAAATCTTCCAGATCCATCAAAAACTCCTGCATCCAGAGAGTAGCACGCTTTCCCACGGTAGTGGGCTGTGCCGGCTGAAAATGCGTAAAGGCAAGCGTTGGCAGACTCTTGTACTTCTCCGCGAACTTTGCAAGCTCGTCGATTACATTCACAAGTTTTTTGTGCACAAGCTTCAACGCCTCATTCATCACGATAATGTCCGTATTGTCTCCCACATAACAGGAGGTTGCCCCCAGATGAATGATGCCTGCTGCCTTCGGGCACTGCTGCCCATAAGCATACACATGACTCATAACGTCGTGCCGGACAAGCTTTTCGCGCTCCCTTGCAACCTCGTAATTGATATCCTCAGCGTGCGCCTTCAGCTCGTCAATCTGCTCCTGTGAGATGACCGGCTTGCCGTTCTCACTCAGTCCCAGCTCCAGCTCCGTCTCCGCCAAGGCGATCCAGAGCCGTCTCCATGTACGGAACTTCATATCCTGTGAAAAAATGTATTGCATTTCCTTGCTGGCATAGCGCTCAGAAAGGGGGCTAGTGTATCTGTCTGTACTCATACTCTTCTCCTTATTTCATTATCGAACAGGAAAATCCCTTTTCCCTGTCCGCAAACCTATTTTTCAAAATCGCCCCGGATATCCTGTGTCGGCGGCTCCATCGGATAATTCCCATCGAAACACCCTGTACAGATACCCAGTCCGTCCACCATACCCTTTAACCTGTCTATATTCAGATATCCAAGCGAATCAGCGCCTATGATTTCCCTGATCTCGTCGATCGTCCTGTTATTTGCGATCAACTGGTCTTTCTCTGGAACATCTGTTCCAAAATAACATGGCCACAAAAAAGGCGGCGAACTGATGCGGACATGAACTTCCTTTGCCCCTGCCTCCCGGAGCATTCTCACGATCCGGTCCGAAGTCGTTCCGCGCACGATAGAGTCATCGATCATGATAATACGCTTTCCGTTCACAGCTTCCTTAAGGACGTTCAGTTTCACCTTCACACTTGACTCGCGGCTGCTCTGTTTCGGCTTAATAAATGTTCTTCCCACATAACCGTTTTTCACAAAAGCAGCGCCATATGGTATTCCAGACTGCAGCGAATAACCAAGCGCCGCTGCATTTCCTGACTCGGGCACACCCACGACAAGATCTGCCTCAACTGGCGAATCCATGGCAAGAAAACGCCCTGCCTGAATACGCGATGCATACACACTCACCCCGTCTATATGACTGTCTGGTCTTGCAAAATAGATGTACTCAAAGATGCATCTTGCCTCCTGCTCCTTTGGAAGCGCACGCGACAGATCTGAGATAATCCCTCCATCAGGAGTAATCGTGACAGTCTCCCCTGGAAGCACATCCCGCACAAACTCTGCACCGATCGTATCGAGCGCGCAAGTCTCTGAAGTGATGATATAGCTGTTTTCCCGCTTTCCGATACAAAGGGGTTTGAAGCCGTAAGGATCTCTCGCACCAATCAGCTTTCTCGGACTCATGACGACCAAGGAATAAGCCCCTTTAATCTTCTGACACGCCTGATTGACAGCCTCCTCAACAGTCTTAGTGTTAAGCCGCTCCCTCGCGATATGGTAGGCGATTACCTCCGAGTCGATCGTGGTCTGAAAAATCGCGCCTGTGTATTCCAGATCATGCCTGAGCTCCGCCGCATTGATTAGATTTCCATTGTGTGCCAGTGCCAGTGTTCCCTTTACATAATTTAGCACAAGCGGCTGAGCGTTTTCCCGCGTGGAAGCGCCCGCAGTCGAGTAGCGAACATGTCCTACGCCGATATCACCTTTCATCGTTTCCAGGTTGTCCTGCGTAAACACTTCATTAACAAGTCCCATGCCTTTATAGGAGACTACTTTTCCCTTCGGACCACTCGTTTCACTGACTGCGATACCACAGCTTTCCTGTCCTCTGTGCTGCAGTGCAAAGAGTCCGTAGTAAATCGTGGAAGCGACATCCTGTCCGTCAAAATCATAGATACCAAAGACGCCGCACTCTTCCTTTAAACCAGTCTCGTCAAGAGTTCTGTCGATATCTTCATTATACATAAATTATTCTTATACCCCTCGATCATTCGTGCCTAAACAAATTCTTTCCCTGTGAGCAGTGTGAATGCCTCCTTGTATTTGTCAACCGTCTTGATTACAACTTCATCTGGCAGCAGATTATCATTGTCAGGATTTGCCTTGAGCCAGTCCCTCACAAACTGCTTGTCAAAAGAAGGCTGTCCCTTACCTGCCTCATATCCTTCCAACGGCCAGAAACGCGAGCTGTCCGGTGTAAGCATCTCATCGCCGAGCACTACATTTCCATTCTCATCAAGACCAAACTCAAACTTAGTATCCGCGATAATGATACCCTTACTCAGTGCATATGCGGCGCACTTATTGTAAAGGGCAATCGTGGCCTCCTTGATCTTTGTGGCATACTCCTTACCCTTTCCAGGGAACCTCTGTTCAAGCACTTCGATGCTTCTCTCAAAGGAGATATTCTCGTCATGCAGTCCGAGCTCCGCCTTAGTGCTTGGTGTATAGATCGGCTCAGGAAGTTTTTCTGACTCTTTCAGACCTTCGGGAAGCCTGATGCCGCACACTGTTCCGCTTTCCTTGTAGCTTGCCCAGCCGCTTCCCGTGATGTAGCCACGCACGATGCACTCAATCGGAAGCATCTCAAGTTTGCGGCACATCATACTGTTGCCATCAAATCTGTCATTCCGGAAAAATTCAGGCATATCCTTTACATCTATGGAGATCATATGGTTTGGCACAACATCCTTTGTAAAATCAAACCAAAACTTTGACATCTGCGTAAGTATCGCGCCTTTCTTCGTAATCTGGTTCTTTAAAATCACATCAAAAGCGGAGATTCTGTCTGTTGCCACGATGATCAGACTGTCCCCGTTGTCATATACTTCACGTACTTTACCCTCTTTGATTGGTGCAAATTCCTGCATTTTTCTTCCTCCTCATTGCATAGTTTATATGATTTAGGCTGCAAAGCAGCGATTTCCCTTTGTGTAACACCTGCTTTCGTCTGTTTAAGCAAGCGCTTTCTCATAATCGGACACTAAGTCCAGTATTCTCTCTGCATATTCCGGATATTTCGCCATGATATCCTTGACCTCGTCCTGCGCCTCCTGCGCAGCCTTGGCATTGTACTCCATCTGCTTTCTGAGCTTCTGCCGTCTGATGATGAGTCCATGTCTGATCTCCACCATTTCCTTGCTGTCGATCAGCGCCGCTGCCTGATGAAGCCAAACGTTCGGATCCGCAATATTGCAGTTGCGTAGAAGCTTGATCAGCGCTGCCTCGTTGAAATCCATATCCTGTTCCATCTGCTTCTCCTGCTCACGATGGATATTCTCCTCGAGGTACTTGTCCCAAAGTTTCTTGAGTTCATTAGAGCTGTTGACATCGTATTTCACATACAGATATTCCAGCAGATTCGTGTTGTTCACATAACGGATCTTCACAGTATTGTGCAATAAGACAAGCTTATTAATGCCTTTCTCAACCTTTACGAGTTCTCTCTGCGACTCATGAAATTTTACATACACAAAAGCAAGTGTCGATGCCGCGATCAGCACGGCAATCGCATATCCAAGTGAGACATCGAGATTCCACGCAGAGCCGATGATCGTGAGCATCAATATCAGAAACAGCATAGAACCGACACACATGATCGTAATGCCTTTCATGTTGCCCATCGCATTCTGAAGCTCATTCTTTCTATAATAATAGGCATGCCGTTCGCCATCAAGTCGCCCCATATCCTTTTTCACAAGTATCTGATAATCTTCTGCTTCCTTTAATCTCTTGTATCCTTCGGGCATATACTGCTCGATCCGTTCCATGCGAAGATAATCCTCTGGCTTCATGATACGGCGCTTTTTGTCAAGTTTCTCCCTGCTGTTCTCCAATTCAAGAATTTTTGAAGCGTATGTCTTTAACTGTTCCTTGACTTCATCGGGCTGCGCCTCGATCTCCTCCATATCCGTCAGATAGGAAGTCACTAAGTTATACTCCCCTCCAAGTGTATCCAGCTCCTTGGATGCCTCTGTTATCTGCTCCATACATGCCTTGACATAATGCTCACGCTGTATCTTGTCATGCATGTCAATATTGTCGCGCTTTAGGCTCTCCTCCTCCCAGTCAGGTCTGTATACATTTTCCCCATTGTCCGTCTGCCGATTAAAAAATCCCTTAATCTTTCCTAATAATCCCATACTTTAACCCCTTTCACCCTAATTCTTAGGAATAGTCTTGAAATAACTTATGCATCTGGTTTGTCTATGAGAATTTATCCTGCGCCATCTGCACAAGTTATTTTGCGACTATTCCTTAGTCTGACGCTTGTAATCCTTCTTGAGCTGTCTTATGAGTGTCTGCGACTGCTGGCGGTACATTTCCATCTGTCCGCTTTCTTTGAGCTCTGCCAGTTCCGTCACCAACTTTCTCTCCCTCGAAGCAAGCCATTTCTCATCTGTCTGTGCACACATCTGTTCTACTTGCAGAAAATCCTCCTCCCAATTTGGATTCTCCCGCTTGAACGCACCATATGCATAGTCCGTGAGTGCCTTTTTGTTTGCAAGAATATAAGCGCACCTTGTCTGTCTGTCAGGGTGCAGAAGATACGCTTCATAATACAAATCTGCGGCCTGTTTATATGCAAAATCCATGGCGTAAATCGACGCCATATTATAATATAGAAGTGCTCTTCCTGCACTATCCCTTGAGGGAATATATTCCACAAGCTCACTATAAATAGCAAGTGCCTGACGGAATCTCCCCTGCTGGTATAGATACTCTGCCCGTTTCTTGTATTTCTCGGTGATCGTAAGGCTTGATTGTTCTTTTAATATGCGGTCTATTTGCTTGACAGTATTGCTGTCATACATGCCTGTCCGCTCAAAGATCGTTGAGACAAAAGCGGCGACCGACACACGCTTTCTGACATACACATCAAGCTCGTCCGCAAGTTCTGTAAGTCCACACTCGTGGCGAATCCAGTTTACCAGATCTGCCGAGACAATCGAGTCATCCAGGAGATGTACCCTTTCCATAAAATAATAACATAACTCCTCTACAGAATACAATGAAATGTCAGAAAATTTTATATAAAATGGATTTTTCGCGTAATTTCCTATACATAAACATACATTATTCATTTACATAACCTCTAAACTCTGTCCCGTGCTCTGTCATGAAGGAATCTTTTCATGACAGAACCCTGTTTTTTATGTAATCGCCTCAAGTGGAAGACATTCCTTCCAAATCTGACCTGTAGATGGAAAAAATTCCCCGAACCCCTTATCTGTGATCTCAATCTGTACTGCGTTGGCATCTTCCATATAAAACCGAAGTTCCACACGGTTCGTCTTATTCCCCCTCACCTTCAGTCCTTCGAGAGAGATCCGCGCCACCCGCGTCTTTCTTCCATCCACTGGAGATATATTGAGCGTAATCGTGTTGTTTTTCACGAGCATCACATCAAAGGTATTCTGCGCCTCATACCAGTTCGTACCTGCGTCAAGAATCGGATAGTACACCTCCGTCTGCCCCCTGTCACATGTCATGCCGATATTGGCGCGAAGTTTATCCTCCGACAAATACACATAGGACGTAGACAAAGTCGAGGGATATACACGCTCCCGCGCACCATAACAGGCTCCCTTGCTGAACAGATTGTTTCCCTGAAACACACGCCTTCCCCGGCACATGTACTTCAACGACTCCCGGCACCAGTCCTTCGAAAAGGAATCCCCCAATAGAAAAACGGACGTGATGACTCTCTGGTCACAGTTTTTCCGCACAATTTCAAGCAGCGCCGAATCAAGCTGCTTGAAAAACGCACCTTTGGTGGTCTCATTTTTATCTGACAGATCAGGTATTTTCATCTGTGGATACTGCATGGTGTCTATGAAGCATGCTACTGGGTTTGTCTTCCTGTTCATAGAGAGAAGATAGCTTTTGATGCCGTCACTCTTATAATCATACAAAAGCACATCGTGTATCCACATTTCCTGCGGTTGGTGAATAATATACTGGAAAAAACAGTCCTCATGACTCAGAAAATAGACTTCCATTTTCCGCTGACCGATATGCTTTGATATATTTCTGAGCATTTCCATAATATCTGTATTGGTATCCTTCATCGTAAATGCCACTGCCGCAATATCATCCGATACGATATATGCATACAGAATTGCAAGTGCTTTTTTTACAAATATCTCGAGCAGATACTCCGCAGACAAGGAATCCGTACCAACTTTGACGCTGACATTGTTTTTTGCGATCCGCAGCAGATCCTCTACAAGTACTCCCTGTCCTTCTTTTGCCGCTTTTAGAGCTTCCCTGCCGATCAGCCATGCAGACTCTCCCTCAACATCGTTTTTCCTGCACAGAAGTGTTGGGATATTGTACTGCTCCTCCCCCATCACCAGACTGACTGTATCGGGCATGCTCTGATTCTGCCTGCAGTAGCTGATCTGTGAATAATCATTTCCCAAGTCAAAACCGACTACCACTTTATTCTTTTTTGTTATTTCGTCCAATGCCCTATCAATCAACATTTTCCTTACCCCTCTTTCAGGGAGTCAGTATTACAATACTTTAAACAGCTCCCTTACGCAGAAATCCCGATATACATAGTCTTCTGTCAGCTGTTGTGCCGTCACCTCGTCATGAAGGCTGATGCTTAACAGGATATCATTCAATATATTAAACCTGTCATCCGCATCATATTGATGATTCCCTGATACAGATGCTTCTGACCTGCCAGACAATGTACTGCTCTGTGTCACGCGCTCCTGCATGATCTCCCCATTTACCAGACTGCTTTCCGTAACATAATACTGTATTGTTTCCCCGTGAAAGAGCTGGAACATGCTCACATGGATTCCCTCATACATTTCCTTCATTTCCCTGATTTCATAACACTCGTAATCTATATTCTCCGCCGTGTGTTCTTCCTGTTTATCATGATCATCATCAAGAGAACTGTCATCAAACGCATAGTGCAGATATACTTGTGTATGCGGCTGTGTCCTGTATTCGACAAACACACTGTTTTTGATATAATGCAGCTCCGGCACCAAATCCACAAGATTTGCATAGAAAGGAAAGTACACATCATCATTCAGAAGCTTCTGTACGATCTGCCTGGCAGCATCTTCCGGCACTTCCGTGCTGTTATGCATGTTTTCTGCCCAAAATTTTAAGAGGGCAAGCTCGCATACTCTGTCTGTCAGCTCTCCCTGCGCATATTTGTGATACAACATATCAAAAATTTCCGGACACAGAATCGCCTCATATACAAAATACTCATAGGACATACCCACCAGAAGCCTGTTCACCAGTTCTCTGTCATGCGCTTCACACTGCGCATATGCAGTTAGCAGACGATCCTTATCAGAAATCGTAACACCTGTATATTCGATCTGCCTCAGGATTCGTTCCATGATCAATTTCGCATCAAGCTCCAAATCAACCGCAGATTTCCACAATTTTCTGAGTTCTGATGACTTTCCATCATAATTCATCATTAAATAACGCAAGATATTTTCATCGTATTTCATATGCTTGTAAATATAATGCGCCACATTTACAAGAAATTCATCATACTCATAATCCTTGTTCACAATCCTCTTGCTGACAAGTCTTGCTACTGCCTTTGGCTCTACATCTGCCACACCATACGACCGCAGCCAGTAATACGCCTTGTCAAACATTCCTCTCGAGATCAGATACTTGATAAACTCTGCACGCTCGGCAGCCTCCATCTCATCCGCCTCAGTATCTTCCAGAAAGGCATCGAGCTCACCGATCATATCATTGTCATAGTAAAACCGAAGAAGCTTTGTACGGATTTCCTTCTTAAAACTCTCTACCACCTGCGGTGACTCTGCAAGGTTTTTATAGCGCTTTACATTGTCATGTGAAATCGTTATGTAATTCTTATCCACCTCACACAGATAGATGTCAAACCTAAGCCGCCCCTGCATATAGCCGCTGATATAGCTCAGCTGCTTTTTGGGCTCCATGAGCTGCTTATTTTCATAACAAATACTCTTCGTAAACCGGTTTCCGTTCTCATCCTGCAGAAAAAGTTTGTACTCACTGCCGTAAATCGGTATCATACAGACACAATTCACTACCGGATAAGAACTCTCCCCATTCACTTTCTCATGGATAACAACAATACTTTTTACTTTCGGATTATCCACATAGATACGGTGCATGAAAAGCAGCGGTGTAAAAGCATATACAGTATCATCCATGATCATCTGCGGCGCCAGCATATTTTTGTATAGATATGCAAGGTTCTCATTGATATGCCCCAGCTTGATCTGATCCACCACAAAACGCTCTATCGCAATGCGGTAGCTCTGTTCCAGATCTGGGTACTTGTCCCTGTTCCTGATGATATATGCATACAAAAAAGCATTTAATTCATAATCCAGACTGCTCTGATATGCAAAATACATCAAAACCATCTTCGGAATCTCGATGCCTTCCTTGATATCTCCATACTTGTCAAGCTCAAGCGACATCATATAATACTCATACAGTCCTGTCACCCTCACGGAATGCTCCACCCCGAGCGCATACCAGGGATAGTAATCTGTCCCTCTCTTATCACCCAGTATCAGAACATGGCAGATCGATGCCACTGTCTGCGGCGATTTGTAGGTACAGTATATCTCGCCCAATATTCTGAGCAGCAGTGCTGAATACTCCTGCTTGCGGGCAGCAAGATACTGAAGCTGCTCTATTAACTCTGGACGGAGCATCTTGCGTCTGGCTCCCTGCCACAAGACATTTTCTTCAAAGCTCTCCAGCTTTAACAGGAAAGTCGGATTGTCCTGCAGCAATAAAATTGCCTCACACAGCAGCAGCGGACTTGTACAGCCATTCTGAAACATTTCTTCCATAAACTGCCAGCGAAGCTCCCTGCTGCGCTGGAGATCTTCATTTAACTGCAGGACAAACCAGCCAAGTCTCCACTCCGCTGGATTGTTGGCATAAATCGTCTCGATCTCATCACTGACATCCTTGACATAATCTTCCGCACAGTTGATCAGAGTTGTCAGATACAGATAATAACAGTTCTGGAAAATATCACTTGGTTCCTTTGACAGTCTTTGCTCCAGCATGTCCAGATACCACTTCGCCTCATTGAAACGCTCCTTTGTGATCAGCAGCTGTACTCTGTACAGATTAAAGAGAATACTGTCTTCATCCAACTCAAGAAAAACCTTCAGTTCTTTTTCAAACTTACTAATCCACTGAGTCATTGTCAGACGATTCAGTCTCATGTCAACATAGCCGTTTGCCAAATTACATAACGCCTGTCTTTGTTTCCTGTTGTCCGTTCGTTTCTCCGGCTCCTCCTCTATCAATATATCAAACGGAATCGTATACTCGTTACACGCATCAGAGAAAACAACTGACCCACTGTTCACGCCATCATGCAGTTTTGAGGCATCGATATAAATATTAAAATTACATTCGTTATTAATAAAATCCTCACTGTTCAAAAGCTGCCTGTCTGTGCTGATAAAGTCCCCGTTAACCCAAATATGGACACAGCTATAACCCCAGCCGCTCTTTGTGACGACGACGCTCTTCACAATGCTGTCCTGTACATCTTCGAGCAAAAAACCTTCAATGTCAAAGCTGTATATAATAGGTGTCTTTTTGCTGACTTCGATCAAAAATTCCTCGACGTTCTGTTCATTTCCCTCATAGCGCGATTGTCCTACGTAAGATAAGTATGGATTCTTATCACTTTTCTGCAATATGGAAACGAAATTTCGGGAATAAAACAGGGCGACTGCCTCCTCCCAGTTTGTCTGTGCGAGGTTCGTAAAATGAAACAAATTCCTGATATTTCCGAGAGAGCTCTGAAGCTGCGGCTTCTGCACAGTAATATTATAGGAGATCGCATATTCGCCGCGATTGCTGATGATTACAAACTCGCCTCTGATGCTGCCGCCCGCCTCGACAGATGTGCCATCACAGCAGTACTCGATCTGAGTCTCTTCCCCGCGAAATTCGACCTCGTACAATCTCATCCGTGTATCAGATGAATAGAGCTTCCCCTCTGCGTACTTGTCAGCGGCATATATGGTAAAGCTGTCCTCGACAATTTCCCCTGGTTCTGTGCTAAACTCTATATTCTGACAAGAAAATTCGAGATAGTCCGGCTTCTCCCTGTTGTCACCCATTGTTTCACTTCCTTAAAAACTCATTATCTTCTAGTATACCCTATAATATGACATTATGTAAATGTCTATTTCAAAAAAAGTGCAATTCCCTAAAGAACTGCACTTTTCGTTTTACCATTAAATTCCATCACAGTATCGGCGAATCTCTCTTATGACTTCCCCATATGGCCGCCCCTTCCCAAAAAGGAGTGTGGTTCCAAGCACAAAACCATCCATCCCCATCGGGGCAAACGTTAAAATTTTATCTGCACTGCATGCGCCATCCCAGTAAAGCTGAAACTGCATTTCCTCCTTTAATGTCAACAGCCTCTTGATCTTTTTTCCGACATAAGGCATATACATCTGACCTGCATTGCCAGGATTTACTGTCATAACCAGAACCTTCCTTACAATGCGGAGCATCTCATAGACTGTCTCCACGCTTGTCCCTGGATTGATAGCGATACCCGGAACCATACCTGCATCAATAATCTTCTGCAGCGTTGTCGAAGGGTGATATTCTGCTTCCGGGTGGATATATACCGTGTCTCCACGCCTTAAATTATTTAAAAAAAGCTGGACATTATTGTTGGGATGCTCAATCATCAGGTGTACATCAAGCGGTTTTTTGGTTGCACTGGCTATGTATTTCATGTCGTTTAAGGACATTGCAAAATTTGGCACATACCGCCCGTCCATGATATCAATATGGAAAGAGTCGATACCCCCCTCGTCCAGCTCCCTAATCTCCTTCTCCAAATGGCCATAATCGGCGCACATTAACGATGCTGTAAGCTCAAAATACATAAGCCCTCGTCTCCATTTTCTCTGTTTTCTAATACTTTGTATATGATATCACATTTCGACAGGGTTCGCAACGATTAAGTTTCGCGTCAAATTTGACATTTTACTACCTTTTTTGGACTTTTTTTGATATGATATTTTTAAGAAAAGACCAAGGAGATCTGCTCCTATATTATTTACTGAAAGGAAACAACATCTATATGAACTTTCTAGAAATAACAATATACCGAATCATCTTTAAAACTTACATGTTCCTGGAAGAAACAGGACGACAAAACAGCTTTGAACGGTTTCCCTATCTTTGTGTGCTCACCAAACGCCTGACAAAAGAATGCATGGAAATATGGCAATGTGATACCGAAGTGGAAGCATCACGTTACTATGAACTTCTCCACCGCATATGCGGAACGGAGAAGAACTTGGAAAACAGCATACTTTATAACGCGCTTGACCTCTGTCTCGCTGCAGCGTATGTACCAGAATTTGCCGTTTACCTAAATTACTACACGGGAAATATTGTAACCATACAGCTTGCATCGGAATTGGAGGGCGTAACACATTCCAGCTACAACGACATTGTGCGCAGACTACAAAAACTACAAAAAATCTGCTCTGTGGATTGGAATAAAAACCCCCTTCCCTACGCGCCTATTGAGATTGATAACGTTTTGCTCTCCTATCTGACTGGAGGAGATGCTCTATTTCCAAAACTATTTTCTGACCGGGCGGAATGCTTTGAACATGGATCCGCACTGCATTCCATGTTTATCCGTCAAGACTTTGTTGTGGAAGGTGCAAAATGGCTTCAAAACGCGTCAGGACATCTTTCTGGCACATTTAAATTTCAGCCAGACATTTTTCAAGCAAACATTCTGCAAATCAAGGGAACAGGTGGAAGACGCTTTCTCGCCAAGCATATTGCAAGTCAGATGGAAAAAGACCTGCTTCTAGTCGACGCACAAAAGTGCAAAAATATATTCGGGTCTGGCACAGAAGAAGAATATTTCTGGAACAATCTGGTTCATGCAGCTTTCCTAAAAAATGCAATTATCTGTCTTTATGACATCACCACATCCCTGCTCTCGCTTGCTCAGATCGACCTATCCGCCTTTGTCTCTGCTGCTGTTCTGCCATTTGTGAAGTCAGATATTCCCGTAATCCTGTGTACGGATACGAATGTACGCTTTTCGTCTGACAGACGCATTCATCCACAACTACATCAGCTCACGCTCAGCGAAATAACACGCAAGGAACGAGAGACCGTATTGTGTGGTTTTTCCGAGCTGTATCAGTTTCCAATCGACTGTGCCCATTACTCTGTACAGTATCCGCTTTCTCCAAGCGAAATCGCAGACGCCATGATGCGCTGTACCAGTCAGACCAAACCAGAGGATTTCGCCGATATTTGCAATGATATCCTGTACAAAAAGCAGGAAGACGACTTAGGACAGATTCTCTATCCTTCTGTCGGCTTTGAATCCCTGATACTACCCATACATACAAAAAAGATTCTGGAACAGATCTGCTGCAGCGTCACTGAAGGATACCGAATTTTCGAGGAATGGAATTTAAAACATCAATATCCTTATGGAAGGGCCGTGACTGTACTGCTCTATGGCCCTCCCGGAACAGGAAAAACGATGACTGCGCACGCCATAGCAAAAGAGCTTGGAACCGCCCTGTATCAAGTAGACCTGTCACATGTTCTAGACAAGTATATCGGAGAGACAGAAAAGCACTTGGAGCAAATCTTCGCATTTGCCCAGAAAACTAAGCCCGTACTCTTTTTTGACGAAGCGGACTCCCTCTTTGGCAGGCGCGGCGAAGTAACAGACGGAAAAGACCGTTATGCGAATATGGAAGTATCCTATATCTTGCAGCGCATCGAACAGTTCGATGGCATTGTAGTACTTGCTACAAACCTGTACAGCGGTATTGACAAAGCATTTCTGCGCCGAATGAAATATGTCCTGAAATACCAGTCCCCAGATGCCGTGATGCGCCGGCGCATCTGGGAGAACTGTCTGCCGCCTGAGCTTCCTCGTGAAGAGCTCGACCTTGATTTTCTGTCAAAACAGTTTGATTTTACAGGCGGCATCATCAAAAATGTAATCTACACTGCATGTGTCATGGCAGTGCACGACAGAAAAAAACTCTGCATGGAACACGTATTGAACGCTGTCCGCGCAGAGTATGAAAAGCTGGAGCGGCCTGTCACCAAGGATATATGGGGAGAGTATTGGGAAATGATGCGTTATTGAGCAGATACCTGTGCCGCCATCACATCTGCCTCGTGTTCAAGCAAAGGATTGTCATTGATCGCTTGTCCATTCAAGCTTCCTGTAGCACATACCTGTCCTCTGTGCTGTTGAACAATATGCCCCAGCTCATGTCCAAGATATCGCTCCTGTCCTGGTGCAATGTACACATGATCTGCCTGTGTGTAGGCAAGCGCCTGCATTTGTCTGGGCTTGTCCGAATTGTAATGAACATGCACACTGTCAAAAGACATTCCAGAGTACGACTCGAACTGATGTTTGAGTCTATCTGGAATACCTGTTGTATTTTTGGGTGAATATTTGCGGGCTATGGGTTCTTTTTTCATAAATTCCTGTTCCATAGGATACCTCCATCACACAACTGCCTCCACGATCGTCTTTCCGTCAATCTTAATTTCTTTCACTCCGATTTCTTTCTTTTTGTTAAAGTTAAAACTGAGCAGATACCCCTTATCTTTGTGATAATAGTCAAGATATTCTGTCAGCTGCTTCTCACCCCGCTCGTTGTATTCGTTTCCACGCCAGATCTTCATCTCAATGATAAACTGCTCACCCTGATAATCTACAATCACATCCGTGCGCCTAGAATCTCTGGTCTGTGCTTCAATGTAGTAATTTCCAGCGCCATTGATGATCGGCCTCAGATACAGCAGGAAGAATTTGCGCCCGTTATCTTCAACAAATTCCATATTATTCTGACCATAAATCTCATCAAAAGTTTCAACGAATCGTTTCATCACAGTGTCCATATCGAGCTGATTGCCATGGATAAAATAACTCTTGTCCCGCTTTGCCATACGCACGATCGTACTTGACAGCTCCTCCTCGGAATAAAAATAATTATAAAGGCGC
>CAMWLV010000092.1 GCA_947175175.1 uncultured Lachnospiraceae bacterium | reverse complement strand
ATCCATCTGTATCATTGCAATTATAAGTTACATTGATTTTCAAATAATTTCCGTTTTCGTTTAGGACTATTTCATTTGTGCTTAAGATATAAAGCCCGTCTTGATATGCTAAATTAGCTGGAGTGCAAAGTGTGTTATAGGAATTATCTTGTGAATTTGTCTAATTATTCAAAGTAATTTTACTTTTTTCGTTCATGTAATTATTATGAACTATTCAGGTTATACGAGACAAGTGTCATAAATTATGTTATAATGATTGGTGATGTCGGGAGTGTACAGAAGATGCCTATGTTTCATATTCGATAAGAGTATATGATATTGTAGGTGCGAAATCGAGCAAAAGGTATACTGATATATCCAGAACTTTTCGCCTATGCATATAAGGTTTTACTAAAAGATGAGCTGTGTGAATCCGAGACAGAGGAAATAGTGGATATGGAAACGAAGGTGTTTGTGAATAATTAAATAATTTATGAGGGTAATGCTTATTGTATCGTGGAGTGGAGAATTACAGATAGGAGGACAATGTAGGAGAATGGCGTGGAAATTAAGATGGATAGAATGGATTTTGGGATTTATACTTTTGGTGATATGGATTATTTTTGGAAGCAATAAGGGCGGTTTCTTTGTAGATGAGTATTTTTCGTTTACAAATGCGAATACGAGTCCTGCAGAAATGGAGAAGATTAGGGAGAGTGGTGTTAATATTTATTCGGGACAGGAATTAATTAATATGTGTCTTATAAGTGATAAGGACGAACGGTTTGATTATCAGGAAGTTTGGCAGAATCAAGTAGTTGATACACATCCGCCGCTTTATTATGCAATAGTGCACACAGTTTGTTCTATAACTATGACACGGTTTGGAATGATTGAAATTGGATTGAGTATTAATATTATTATAGCTTTTTTATCCTATCTGGTAATATTAAAACTAGTCCAGTTGTTTATTAAGAATAGGACGATAGCAGCAATATATGCTTTTTTATGTTGTGCGTCTTTTTCTTTTGTTAATTGTTTTTTATTTGTTCGAATGTATTTATTGTTGACATTTTTTTCATTATTGCTGTTATATATATTATGTAAATATATTGTGCAGGAAACGTATCCAAAAAAAATTTATGTACAGCTTTTTGCGGTTATATGTGCAGGAATACTGACACACTATTATTTTTTGATATATCTGGCTTTTTCCTGTTTCGTAGTTATGGTTTACTTGGTGTACTGCAAACGGTTTAAAAATTTAATTATGGGAATATTGACAGTATGTGGGGCAATGGCATGTGCTTATTTGATATTTCCCCAAAGTGTACATCACATTTTAGGAGGAGATAGGGGCTCTCAGGCGATAGAAAATATGATGAGTTCTGAATTTATAAGTAGGGTAGAGCAAATGTTTAGAATTGTTAATACACAGGTGTTTGGAGGCTGCGTTCGCATAGTAGAATTAATTATTTTAGTGTTTTTTTTGATGTCAGTATACATTTATATCAAGAAACGCAGTAAAACGTCAGAACAGAATATAACCTATGTGCTGATATTGATACCTGCAATGTTGTCTTTTCTTTTGATTTCTAAGGTGGCAGCATATTTGACAGATAGATACATTATGGCGCTGATGCCACAGATGTTTTTAGGAAGCTTTTTGTTAATGCGTCGATTGTTGAAATATATATGGGAAAACAAAATGTCAGAGTCTCCTATTTTGGTTGTCATGGCGGTGTGTGTGCTGATTGCGTACCGTGCACCATTGCCATTTTCAATAGATGGGGATAAAGAATACCAATCCCGTATACAGGAATATGGTAGTGATGCAAAATGTATATTTTTATATGATGAAGGTAGAGAGTGGGTTGCGCAATGTAATCTATTTCAATTAGAAAATCTAAACGAGATTACATTTCTACCTCATACGGATTTTCTATATTATTGTACGGATTTTTCACAGTATGATATATTAATTCTATATAATGCGATGAACCTTAGTGGTGATGAAATGCAGACGATAGCTGAGACTGCTGCGGAAAAGGGGCAATATACAAAGTGTGAGTATTTGTTTTCGGCAGGATATTCTGTCACGTATGTATTAAAAAGATAAATTATTGTCAGGATATGAAAAGTGATATGGCGATTAGTCTACAGACCCAAAATGGAAATGTGTTATAGGAAATGAGGTTAAAACGATGTGTGGAATAGCAGGTTTTTGCGGCAATCCTTTAAATTGGAGAGAAAATATTGAAAAGATGAACAAACGGATGTACCACAGGGGACCAGATGCGGGGGATATCTGGGCGAGCGAAGATGCGAATGTAGTACTAGGGCATCGCAGGCTTTCCATCGTAGATCTGTCACAAAACGGTGCACAGCCGATGCACTCGGCGTCTGGCAGATATGTGTGTGTGTTCAACGGAGAAATCTATAATTACCGCAGGCTGCGGGACAAACTCTTGAAAGAAAAGAAAGTGGCAGCGTTTCGGGGGACTTCTGACACAGAAGTGCTGCTCGAGGCGATTGAAGCATACGGTGTGGCAGAGACAATCAAGCACTGCAAAGGAATGTTTGCCATTGCACTTTTTGACAGGCAGACAGGAAAATTGACACTCATTCGGGACAGGATCGGGGAGAAACCGTTGTATTATGGCTATGTAAACGGACATTTTGCGTTTGCCTCGGATATTGGCTGTATCAGTGTGCTGGACGGTTTTCACAATCCGATTGACACAAAAGTGCTGCAGCTGTATTTCATACATGGATACATTCCGGCGCCTTATTCTATTTATCAAAATATTTACAAACTGGATGCGGGCTGTATGCTTGAGCTGGATGCGCCCTATCAGGAGCCAAAGATCAGCACGTACTGGTCTGTGCGCGATGTGGCAAAACATGGCCAGCTGCACCCGTTTCAGGGAAGCAGGCAGGAGGCAGCTGATGAGCTGGAACGGCTGCTGAAGGCTTCGGTCAAAGAGCAGATGGTAGCAGATGTCCCAGTCGGGGCGTTCTTGTCAGCAGGGATTGACAGCAGCACGATTGTGGCGCTGATGCAGGCGCAGTCGGAAAGAAAAGTTAAGAGTTTCACGATCGGTATGGAGGATCCCGCATATAATGAGGCAGTTTATGCAAAGGAAATTGCACAGCATCTCGGCACAGAGCATACAGAACTCTATATTACAGCAGAGGATGCCAAGGCGGTGATCCCAAAACTTTCCTGGATATTTGGTGAGCCGTTTGCCGATTCCTCGCAGATACCAACTTATCTTGTGAGCAAGATGACCCGGGAACATGTGACAGTATCCTTAAGCGGCGATGCAGGGGACGAGCTGTTCTGCGGATACACCTCCTATTCCTCCATTGACCGGATCTGGGGAAAGATGAAGAACTGTCCGTATGGAATACGGAGGTTTGCCAGCAGTCTTCTAGTGGGAAATCCGTTGATCAAAAAGAACCAGATCTTACAGACGAAGGCATATCTTCTGGGTGCCAAAAGCCCAGAACATTTGTACGAACTGTCCAATGCGCAGGAGGCGTCAAATCTGCAGATTGCGCTGGATAAGACCACATATTCGTACAAACATAACAGTTATCCTTATGGGGCATTGAGAGACACACAAAGCATCGTTATGCTGATGGATATGGAGGTTTATCATCCAGATGATATTTTGGTCAAGGTTGACCGCACCGCAATGGCGGTATCCTTGGAGACGCGGGTGCCGATGTTGGACAAGGATGTTGTTGAGTTTGCATGGACAATACCCCTGGAATACAAAAAACAGGGAGATGAAGGGAAACTGGTTCTGAAAGATGTACTATATAAATATATTCCGAAAGAGATGATGGACAGACCAAAGAAAGGGTTTTCCATTCCAGTGACACAGTGGCTTCGGGAACCAGGGCTTCGGGAATGGGCGGAGGCTCTTTTGGACAGCAGGCTGATCAGACAGCAGGGCATATTAAATGCCGATGAGGTACAACGCATCTGGAGAGATTTTATAGAGAATGGAAACTGGCGGATACAGATATGGTATATTCTGATGTTTCAGTCATGGTTACAAAATGAGGCAGTGAGAAACGGTTGACAAATGGTATGCGTCCCAGAGCACGCAAGGGGTATAAAGATGATTTCTGTATTATGCAATTGGATCTATATCACAGCCACTGCCTTCCTGACAGGTTTTGGACTGTGTACAGCCATTTATAAACGAATGGGATACCGTGTGAAGGATATCAGCTGCATCGTGGCGCTGGGGCTGATGACAGTTACGGTATATGCGCAGATATTCAGCTTGTGTTATAAGGTCGGCGCTGCTGCAAATCTTGTGCTTATCGCGGTATGTCTTGTGACTGCGGTGGCTGGAAGACATCAGATCGCTGCATTGTTGTCAGAGAGATGGAATGGCAGAAGTATCGTGTGGAAGCTTGCCGCAGTACTGAGTGTTGTTGTCTGGTGTTTTTGTACATCGAGAGGATATATGCACTATGACTCGGATCTCTACCACGCACAGAGTATCCGCTGGATTGAAGAGTACGGCATTGTGAAAGGACTGGGCAACATCCACGTGCGGTTTGCCTACAACAGTTCTTTCTTTGCGCTGTCAGCACTTTATAGTATGAAGTTTTTGACAGGACACTCGCTTCACACAGTCAATGGACTGATTGCGCTTCTGCTCTGGATCCAGGTACTGCCATTGTTTGAGAAATATAAAAAAGGGCAGAGAAAGACACTGGTGACAAGCTTTGCACGGCTTGGAGCGTTTTACTATCTTACTGTTATCTACAGTGACATTGTGGCACCTGCGTCGGACTATGCCATTATGTGTGTGGTATTTTTTATTGTCATAAAGTGGCTGGAGCTGCTGGAGCATGAGGGGGACAGCGCTGTGCCATATGCAATATTGTGTGTGGCGGGTGTTTACGCAGTGACTTTGAAGCTGACGGCGGGACTGATTTTAATCTTGCTGGCAAAGCCAGTATCTATGCTCGTCAGACAGAAAAGATGGCGTGATATAGGCATTTGTCTCATGATGGGCATTGTGACAATCGCACCATGGCTTGCAAGGACGGTAATTTTGTCTGGTTATTTATTATATCCATTTCCAGCGCTTGACCTTTTTGACGTGGACTGGAAAATGAATGCTTCTGCTGCGGCGCTTGACGCGGCGGAGATCAAGACATGGGGCAGGGGACTCAACAATGCGGCATTGGTGGATCTACCGATAACACAGTGGTTTTCTGGATGGTTTCAAGGTTCACTGCCTATGATCGGGAAAATGCTTATTCTGGCAGATGTTGCGTGTCTGCTGGTATTTGTGATCTTGATGGCAAGGATGATATATAGTATACATGGCTCACAAAATGTGCAGAAAAAACAGATAAAAATAGAACAGATACAAAAAGAACAGATGCTGGTACTTGCCACGGTACTTGCGTCATATGGATTCTGGCAGTATTCAGCACCGCTTCTGCGCTATGGATATGCATATGTATTGCTTGTAGTTATGATAACAGCAGGTATTTTAAGCGATATTATGATAAAATACTTTGACAAATGGCAAAAAAAGGATATGATAAGAAAGATAGCTGTTTTGGGCGTGTCTGTTTTATGGGCTTTTTCAGCGGTTAAGCTGGCATCGCTTGTGCGGTACTGCTGTGGTGAGGCGCAAAAACAGGCGTATGTATGGCAGCAGAATTATGGGAGCTATGAGTTGGAAAGCTATGTGGCGAGTGGCGTTACATTTTATTATCCAGTATACGATGACAGGACAGGGTATGATTCTTTTCCGTCGGTTCCGAGACAGATACCGATTGCGTTCAGGGGCGAATCGGTGGAAGAAGGCTTTTATTCAACAGGAGAATAGGAGATACGGAAACGATCAATAATATTTTGTAAAGAGAGGAACAGTTCAAGAATGAGGAGTATTTTAATATGAAGCAGATTCGGCGAGTGCATCTGCCAGAATGGATAACAGCAGGCATAGCGTTTATTTATTATTGGATTATGGCGTTGTACAAGCTGACAGAGGCACCGATCTGGCAGGATGAATCGATGGAGTTTTACTGTTCCATACCTGTAAGGGGTGTGATCAGGGGCGTGACGAAATATACCACCATGTATGAGCGGATTGCGAATATTCAGCAGCAGCCGCCGTTATATAACTGGCTGATGTGTCTGTGGCTTCAGGTCAGTGAGGATGAGTGGTGGTATCGGTTTTCGAGTGTCATATGCGGCTTTATTGCAGCGATTGGATTATATATCATTATAAGAAAGCTTTGTGACCGCTATATGGCGGCTTTTTGTGTTGTCATTTATTCCAGTATTTATATACTGATGTACTATATAAAGGAAGCATCGGAATATACATTACAGCTTGCGTTTCTGTTCTGGCTGATCTATGTATGGCTTCTTGTCTGTGAGCAGATGAACAGCAGGCGGATTCTTGTGTTTACGCTGCTTTGCGTTTTGTCAGTATTTACGCATTATGGTGCAGTGTTTGTCGTTGTACCTTTTGGAATCAGTGTTCTTGTGATGGCGGCATGGAGAAAAGACTGGAGCAGTTTCAAACTGAGTCTTGTGTCTGATCTTGTGACAGGGGCAATTGGCGGTTTTATCTTAGTGTATTATTTCCTGATTCCGCAGTCTGTCAATCAGGTGTCTACCCTTAGTGGGAATAAGGATATTATGATTGAGAAGGGGAATATCATCTATGATTTCTTCTACAGTATGATGTGGGTGTTCAAATGGAGTACGATTGACATAGACAGGGACTGGGAGAAGATCTGGTGGCTTATTATCGCTGCAATGGTTGTGATTGGGATGATCATTGTGTTTGTGGCAGTAAAAAGTAAGCGTGATATCCTTAGAAAATTTTTGTACTGCAATATCGCAATCTATCTGATTTATTATTTTGTGACAAAACTCAACATATATGCTTATGGATGGTATGGAAACCGCTATAGTTTCTTCCTGTTTCCTCTATGGTTTGTGCTGATTGCCGTATCCTTGTATGAACTTGTGCTGATTCTGCGGCAGAGCAGCATTCATTTTATTGCGGGAAGCGGAGCAAAAATAGTACAGATCGGACTTGTGTTTGCTGGGATTTTGTACTGCGTTTATGGGGATTACCGCATCAGCTGCCACTGGGCAAAGATGGATCTGCGGATGGTGGTTGCTGAGTGGTATGCACATGAGGGGTATGAAGTTCCGACGCTGCTTGATTTTCATCAGCGATATGGATTTACGTACTATTTCACACATAATGAGAACTATGATGAGGCGCAGTGGGAAAATATTATTTATAATGACGAGGTAGAGACTTTTTCTGCGAATGATACGCAGGTGTGGAAGGATTACCTCAATAAGGTATATAGCGGTCAGATTCCTGATGAATTATATCTGGTGACAAATGCGTGGAATCGATTTGTGGATACTTTTGTGGAGATTGGTTATGATGTGGAGCCAGTTGTGGATACGACTGCAAAGCTCTATTATATGAAAAAAGCTGGTTAGCCTGTATGCACATCCGGATAAGTTTGCACAGGATACAGGCAGCATGAAAATGGAGGGGCTGCATGATTATCATACATGTCATGGGAGGGCTTGGGAATCAGCTTTACCATTATGCGTTATATGAAAAATTTAAATTTATCGGAAAAGATGTAAAGCTTGATCTGTATGCCTACAAGGAGGCAGCAGGTGCGGAACAAGAGTGGCGTTCACTGGAACTGGAATGGCTCGATCTGCCGCAGTATGAGGTCTGTACAGCCGATGAGAGAGAGCTTTTTATGGATAGCAGTATGAAACTGGCAGACAGGATAAGACGAAAGCTCACAGGCAGGCGTGATAAGACTGTCAGGGAGAAAGCAGATTATATGCCGGAAATCTTTGCGATGGATGATGTGTATCTCTATGGTTTCTGGGGCTGTGAGTTATATTATAAAGACATAATACCACTGCTGCAGGAAAAGATTAGATTTCCTAAGAGCTCTAATCCGCGTAATCAGGAGTTCATTGATGCAATAAGGCATGAAAATGCAGTGAGTATTCATATCCGGCGCAAGGATTACCTCACAGTGGCAGATGGAAAGCGGTACATGGGAATTTGTACAGATGCGTATTATACGAATGCGATCAATTATATCTCAGAGAGGATAGAGAATCCGGTATTTTATATTTTTTCGGATGATACAATATATGCAAAAGAGCATTATGATAAAGAGAACATGCATGTCGTGGATTGGAATACTGGCAGGGAAAGTCTGCATGACATGGAGCTGATGAGCCATTGCAGACACAATATCTGTGCAAACAGTACTTTTAGCATCTGGGGGGCGAGGCTCAACAAAAATCCTGACAAGATTATGATACGTCCGCTTCACAATGACAATTATGAAACTTCGGATGTAGAGACAGTGTGTGAAAACTGGCCTGGCTGGATATTGATTGATGCTATGGGGAGCATATGTTAGCAGCACAGTATGGCAGAGGAGGGATATGACAATGCAAAACGGGGACGAAAAGGCTTTACTCTCTATCATCGTACCGGTATACAATATGGAACAATATCTCGACCGATGTGTGGAGTCTATTCTGCAGCAGACTTATCGTAAGCTTGAGATCATACTTGTGGATGATGGATCTACAGATACTTCTCCATCAATGTGTGAAGAATATGCGAAAAAGGACAGTCGTGTCAAAGTCATACACAAGCAAAACGGCGGACTTTCAGATGCGAGAAATGCAGGATTGGCGGTTGCGGCTGGCGATTATATTGGTTACGTTGACAGTGATGACTGGATTGAGCCAGATATGTATGAGCAGATGTATCAGGCTTGTACGGAGCATGACGCGCAGATTGCAGTATGTCGGTACTTTTGTGAGTACAAGGATCAGACCATGTCAGGAGGAGACGGCAGTGTTGTTCCGCTTTCAAGGGACGAGCTGTTAAAAGCTTATATCAGTGGGCATGACAAGTATGTCATCTACAATTCCGTCTGGAGCAAGCTCTTTTATCGGGATCTGGTCAAGGGAATGATATTCCCAAAAGGGAGAAATTCAGAAGATATCATGTACACAACACGTGCATTCTGCAGGGTAAACCAGGCAGTATATCTCGACCAGTGCTTTTATCATTATGTGCTGGACCGTGAGGGCAGCATCATGAATGCAGTACAGGGAGAAAGGATGTTTCGGGATGAAATCCCCTTCTGGCGTGAGCATATTTCCTGTATCAGGCAAATGGTTTCCCAGCAGATGGCAGATTTGGCGGGATATCATTTCCAAAGACGGTTGTTATTTTATTACATTGATGCCTGGAATGCGAAAAATAAGAAAGCAGCGTCAAGACTTGTCGCGGAGATGAAAAAGGACAAAGATGAGATGGACAGGATTTATAGCAGTGGGATTGTGTCAAGAGGAGACAGGATGCGCAGGAACCTTTTTTTCCTGTCACCGTCAGCATATGCAGCGATTGTATGGCTGTATGACAGAATCGTGATTCCGCTGAGACATTAAGGTGGTTATAGGGAGCAGATATGCTTTTTAATTCATATATATTTATTTTTTGTTTTTTTCCACTTGTGGTGACTGGGTATTATTGGTTACATCATATGAAACTGGGAAAAGCGGCACTTGGATATCTGATTGTGATGTCTATGGTGTTTTATGGATACAATAGTATTCAATATCTTGCAATCTTGATTGTGAGTATTCTGGTCAATGATCTGTTGGTTAAGGGAATGGATAAGACGCATGGACTGGTGGCGCGAAGACTTTTTTTGATGACAGGATTGCTATACAATATTGGGATTTTGTTTTACTTTAAATATTTTGACTTTTTTATTGAAAATGTCAATGCAGTATTAAAGACAGATTATCAGTTTCTGAGACTGGCGCTTCCTCTGGGAATCAGCTTTTACACATTTCAGCAGCTATCGTATGTGATTGATTCCTACAGAGGGGATTGTGAGCGGTACAGTCTGCTGGAGTACGCAGCATATGTCTCATTTTTTCCACAGTTGATCGCGGGACCAATTGTGTATCACGATGAGCTGATACCGCAGCTTCGCGCGGAGGAAAATCATCATATTCAGTATGAAAATCTTTGCAAGGGGATATATGCATTTGCGCTTGGTATGGCAAAGAAGGTGTTGGTTGCGGATACCCTGTCGAAAGTGGTGACAGTTGGTTATGCGGACGTGGGTGCGCTCAACAGCATCAGCACAATACTGGTTATGATTTGTTATTCCATGCAGATTTATTTTGATTTTAGTGGATACTGCGATATGGCATATGGCATCGGTTTTATGTTTAATGTGGAGCTGCCTGTCAATTTCAATTCTCCATATAAGGCAGCGTCTGTCAGGGAGTTCTGGGACAGATGGCATATGACGCTGACAAGGTTTTTTACAAAATATATCTATATTCCATTGGGGGGCAGCAGAAAGGGAACGGCACGGACGTATGTAAATATTATGATCGTTTTTCTGGTGAGCGGAATCTGGCATGGGGCGAACTGGACATTTATCCTGTGGGGTGTTGTAAATGGCTTAGGAAACCTGTATGACCGACTATTTGACCGTATTCTGCAGAAGATTCCGCGTAAGCTCCGGGTGGTCGTCACCTTTTGCTTCTGTACTGTTGCATGGAGCATGTTCCGGGCGGAATCTGTAGGGCAGGGACTGCAGATGATAGGCAATCTGAAAGTGTATGGTGACGGCAGACTTTATGGGGAAATTGCAGAAGTTTTTAACCAGATCATTGAAGTGCGGCTGTTTGGACGATTGGGACTGCAGTCTCTGATACAGGCGTGCCCATGGTTTATGCTGACCTTTTTTGCTTTCCTGTTGATATTGGCATGTCTTGTGCTGCGCAATACACAGGAGAAAGTGAATGACAGCAGGTATGGCGTTAAGCGTATGATGTTAATCGTGGGGCTTTTGCTCTGGAGTATATTGTCGCTTTCCGAGGTGAGTGAGTTTTTGTATTTCAATTTCTGATAGCTGACAGGAAAGGATTTTCTATATGATACCAAATGCGAAAAAATGGTTCATCTCATGTATGATGGCACTGTTAGGGGCGATCGCGCTGATACTGCTGATATTTTGGATATTTGACCCATATTTTCATTTTCATAAGCCCTTTTCCTTCGTCTCTTACCGGTTGTACGATGAGCGGTACATAAATGACGGGATCTCAAGGCATTTTGATTATGATGCAATGATCACAGGGACATCGATGGCGCAGAATTTCAAGACAAGCGAGGCGGATTCTCTGTTTGGGGTAAGGTTCGTGAAAGAGACTTTTTCTGGCGCAGGCTACAGAGAACTCTCGGAAAATCTTGAGAGAGCCTTAAGACGAAACAAGGAATTAAAGACGATTATCTGGACAATGGACGCCAATGCGATTCTGCGTGATAAGGATTATACAGAGTATGACGGATATCCGACCTATCTCTATGATGACAATCCATGGAATGATGTGAGCTATGTATTTAACAAAAATATATGGTATCATGGTGTGCTCAACAATCTATTGATGACACTCACCAGACAGCCGAGCACTACTTTTGACGATTACTCATCATGGGAAAAGGAGACTGGATACGAGTATGTGGTGGCAGGCTATGATCGATGGGAGGAGAAAGCTCCAGAGGCGTCTCCGCTCTCAGCGGAGGACACAGAGATGGTGATCGGAAATATACAGCAGAATGTTGTGGAGCTTGTAAAGAAGTATCCAGAAACAACATTTTACATTTTTTATACGCCTTACAGTATCTGCTGGTGGGATTTCATGAACCAAGAAGGTATGATCAATTGGTATTTTGATGCAGAATTGATCGCGACGGAGATGCTATTAGAGTGTCCCAATGTAAAACTATATAATTTTCACGATAAATATGATATAATAACAAACCTGGATAATTATAGAGATAAGGAGCACTATGCAGCCCATGTCAATTCCATGATATTGGAGTGGCTTGCTGTGGGGGAGGGACTTGTGACGAAAGAGAACTATATGGAGCGTTACGAGAAGGAGAAGCAGTATTACCTGAATTATGACTATGAGGAAATCTTTCAGGAATCGTGAGCAGTATTATGGAGGGATAAGATGGACATCATAAAGAAAATGCGGTACATTTTGGACAGGCGGCAGAAGATTCAGATCTGTTATCTGGGCATACTGATTTTTATTGGTGGTTTGTTGGAGACGGTGAGTGTATCTGGTGTGCTTCCGGTCGTGTGGGTGATCATTGAGCCTGCCAAGGCACAGGAGAATAAATATATCCAACTTGCTATGGATATCCTGAATATTGATCATATTGAGGGATTTATCGTACCGCTGTTGATAGCATTGATTGTTCTGTATGCTCTCAAGAATGCATTTTTACTGCTGCTTGCAAATGAACAGAATCGATTTATCGCATTTAACAGAAATAAACTGATCAGTCAGGTACTCAGAGAATTTTTGAACAGACCGTATGAATTTTATCTCGATGCAGATATTCCGACGGTATTTCGTCTGACCGACAGTGATATTCCAAATGTATTTAACATTCTGATGGCAATGATTTCGCTGGTATCCGAATCGGTAGTGTTTGTGCTGCTCTGTATTGTAATGATCGTGACGGACTGGAAACTCTTATTGTTTCTGATTGTGGTATTTGGTATTCTTTCGGTATTGATACTAAAAGTATTAAAGCCGCGTCTCTCAAAGCTGGGCGCGAAGAATCAGGCGATACAATCGCGGATCGCAAAGTGGCGGATTCAGGCAATCTATGGTATTAAGGATGTCAAGGTACTTCACAGGGAGGCTTTCTTTGCTGACAATTACGAGAGCAGCGGGAAAATCGGTGCGGGGTACGCCAAGAGACATGCGGTGCTGAATAATGTGCCGCGTCTTCTGATTGAAACAGTTTTTATGGCAAGCATTCTCGGATATATTATTATATATATTTCACTCGGTAGAGATGCATCGTCGCTTGTCCCGATGCTCACGGCATTTGGCGTGGCGGCAATCCGTATGATGCCAAGCGTTAACCGCATTAACACATACATGACAGACATCTCTTATTTCAGGCCCTGCCTTGATTATGTGTATGAAAATATGAATATTAATGAAATCAGCCGGAGAAATAATCAGACATTGAAGCCCGTTGACGCATCAAAAACGATGCAGCTTCGTGATAAGATTGAGCTGAAGGATATTGTGTATGCTTATCCAAATACAGATAAGCTGATATTTGACAGAGCTGATATGGTGGTGCCCTATGGCAAATCAGTTGGCATCATGGGATCTTCAGGGGCAGGTAAGTCAACGATTGTGGATATCCTGCTTGGACTTTTGAAGATTCAGAAAGGGAGTATACAGTGCGACGGTGTTGATATTTTTGACAATTATCCTGCATGGCTTGCCCAGATTGGTTATATTCCACAGTCCATCTATCTGGTAGATGAACCAGTCAGAAACAATATTGCATTTGGGATTACAGAGGATGAGATTGATGACACACGCATCTGGGAAGCTCTTGAGGAAGCACAACTTGCGGACTTTATCAGAGGACTTCCCGAAGGACTTGACACTGCAATTGGTGACAGGGGTGTGAGGATCTCTGGAGGACAGAGGCAGCGGCTTGGCATCGCAAGAGCGTTGTACCATAATCCGGAAATCCTTGTGTTTGATGAAGCGACCTCGGCGCTGGACAATGAGACGGAGGCAGCAGTTATGGAGGCGATCAACAGCTTCCATGGAAGAAAGACGATGATAATCATCGCACACCGGTTAAATACGATTGAAAAGTGTGATATCATTTATAAGGTGGATGCGGGGAAGATTACGAGGACGACGCTGTAGAATGTGAAAAACAGGTGTTGAGAGAAAATAGAAGCTTTACGGCAGTTGGTGAAGCAGTCTAGGCTATTTGATTTCTGCAAGTACAGCGTATTATAGGCGGACAAAAAGAATTCGCATTAAACGTATGGCTTAGGGAGTTGGAGGCAGAATATGGAGAGTAAACCAATTATTGCAACAGAACTATTAAAAGGACAAGGGCTTGGCAATCAGTTATTCTGCTATGTCACGACGAGGGCACTTGCGTATGCAAAAGGATATGATTTCAGCATACTGAACAGGGAACTGCTTGACTGTATGTATTTTATGGATATTGATTGTGGTTTGGATGTCACAAAAGACTGCTTTGAAAATGTATACCACGAAAAAGAGGATAGGATTTTTCTTGGAAATTCGGCACATGATATTGAACATGGCTGCTATATTACAGGTGTTGACAAGAAACTTCTGGCATTGGACCAGACGACACTTTTGTATGGAAATATGCAGGATGAGTCCTATTTCGTGAAATATAAGGATGAGATCAAAGACTGGCTGCGGGTAAAACCAGAATATGACTGTATGGATCACTCCAAGGAAAGTCTCTGTATCATTAATATCAGAGGCGGGGAGTACACGAGTAATCCAGAACTGTTTCTACGGCGTAAATACTGGCTTGACGCTATGCGGATTATGAGACAGAAGCGTTCCGATATGAAGTTTATGGTAGTGACTGATGACCTGGCAGCTGCAAAGAGAATACTGCCAGAGGTACAGGCGTATCATTTTGACCTTGCAGGGGATTACACAGCGATTAAGAATGCGCATTACCTGATCTTATCCAATTCGACATTCGCTTTTTTTCCGGCATTTACAAGTGAAACGGTTCAATATATTATTGCGCCCAAATACTGGGCAAGACACAATGTATCAGATGGTTACTGGGCATCAGAGCAGAATATTTATTCGAAATTGGTCTATCTTGACAGAAAAGGAAAGCTTTTTACTGCCAGGGAATGCAGGGAAGAACTTGACAAATACAAAGAAACATCACCATACTATAAAAGGATTGGGCAGAAATTGGATGGTGTGGCTTTGGCAACAGCAAAAGGGAAAAGCAGATGGCTGATATACAAGGACTTGTTTGTGCGGGCTCTTCGTTCTATGAAACGCAGACTGGTGAAATAGGGAATGGTACCAACATATCCATACTGAATAATTAAGCAAATTGATAGAAAGTGAGGGAAAAGTATGAGTGCTTTTGAAAATACGGTTTCAATGATGGAAGTGTTGCCAGAGTCAGATTTAATAGAGATTGAGAATTTTACGAAAAAATTGTATATGCTCCGAAATTCAGAGAGCCCCTTTCGCCCATTAACAGAGGAAGAGATTTTGAATGATTTACAGATTTCGCGTGAGCAGATTGCACAAGGAAAGTGTAAAGAAATGGGGCAGGCAATAGAGGAGATCAGAAACAAATATGGGCTATGAGGTAATTATATCGAATAAGGCACAATTACAGCTTGATCGATTCATTTATTATATAGTTGTTGAATTGGGAAATGAACAGGCGGCACGAAATGTGTTGGAGGATGCGGAAAAAACAAAAATAAAACTTTCTCATGTGGCAGATCGTTTGAAATTATGTGATAATCCAAAACTGTATGAATTAGGATATAGAGTAATCCATTTCGAACATCATAGATATCTTATGGTTTATCGAATCGATGGAACAGCTGTGTATGTTGAAGGAATATATCATGAACTGCAGGATTATGAAAATTATATAGAATAAAAGCGTTAATCGGGAGAAGGAAATGGAGAGTAATACAAAAAAGTTGAAGCTGCCGCAGGTGACGCTTGCCGCGATGGCGAGTGTCAATATCAGGGCGACCATCAAGGCAATGCAGTACAGTATGCGTGGTATTGATTTTGGAGATGTGGTGCTGATCACGCACCGAAGGCCGTTTGGACTGCCCAGGGCGATTCGCTATAGCCATACGGACAAACTGACAGATATTGATGCCTTTAACTACAAAATGGTCTATGAGCTTGGAGAGCATATCCATACGGATTTTGCACTGATTGTCCACGCGGATGGGTTTGTGGTTCATCCTGAAATGTGGCGGGATGAGTTCTTAGACTATGACTATATCGGAGCGCCATGGCCCCTGCCGCCCGAAGAGGACACAACAACGTACCGGGACAAGGATGGGAATATCTGCCGCGTGGGAAACAGCGCCGGCATTCGGAGCAAGCGCCTGATGGATTTTCCCAGGAAAGCGGGAATTCCATGGGAAGGTGAGTATGCATACGGAAAGATGTGGTATTACGAAGATGGCTTTATTTGCTGCAAGATTCGTCATCTGCTCGAGGCGGAGGGAATGCGCATCGCCCCGTTAGAGGTGGCAAAATACTACAGCCATGAGAAAATGATACCAGAAGTGCAGGGCATTACGCCGTTTGCATTTCACAAATGGGAAGGAACCAATGCGGGGTATCCGAATTTTATCAGGGAACCAGTCAAAAAAAGAGCCAAGAGGATGATCAGAAAAATGATTGGAAAATCACCAAAGGAGTAGGGAGGAGACTTGACACAGATGGTTTACGACTGCTTTCAGTTTTTTAATGAATTGGATATACTGAAAATAAGGTTAAATGTTTTAAGCCCTGTGGTGGACAGGTTTGTGATCAGCGAGGCAACAGAAACCTTTTCGGGATTAAAAAAACCATTATATTATGAAGAAAACAAGGAGTTGTTTGCCGCATTTCAGGACAAGATCGTCCATGTAGTGGTGGATGATACGCCCAAGGGAGCTGGATGGGGCACACACGAGAGGGATACATTCCAGAAAAATGCAGTTACGAGGGGGTTGAAAGACTGTACAGATGATGATATCGTGATATTCAGTGACCTGGATGAGATACCCAATCCCGATAAAATACGTGAGATTCTGCAGAATTTTCAGGAGGACAAGATTTATCATTTTGCGCAGCGGCTGTTTTACTGCTATCTCAATATGGAGGAGGTTTCTGGCAGCCTCTTATCCTACGCAGGTGAATTCGAGGGTGTGGAGCGCAAAAAGTGGATTGGGACGAAGATGCTGTGTTATAAGCTTTTAAGAGAACAGAATCTGCTTCTTGGGGAACTTCGTTTTCCAGAGCGCAAGGAAATCGGAATTCGTGTGGATGATGGCGGCTGGCATTTCGGTTATATGGGGG